>JAJRQP010000093.1 GCA_024280195.1 Bacteroidota bacterium
ATAAAAACTTAGGCTATAAAATGGAGGATTACCCAGAGACTTATAATTCTTTTGCTAACGAAATTTCTTTGCCTGTGTATTATGATTTGACTGATGAGCAAGTGCAAACGGTGATTGATGCAGTGAAGAAAGCGGTGTCTATTATAATGAAAAATGAAAAATGAAAAATTAATACCCGTAGTGGAAAACCTTTCGTTTTTACATGAAAAATTAATGGGGTTATGCTTCGTTGATGTTAATTATTTCTCTAACTTAAATGGAAACCTATTCATTTATGTCAGAAAGAAAGAATTTTATTGTAATTAAAAGCTTTGATTTTTCGGTGAGAATTGTGAAGTTTTGTTTTGAAATGCAACATCAATACAAAGAGTATATTATTACGAAACAGTTATTAAAAAGCGGTACTAGTATTGGCGCTAACATCGAAGAGGCACAAGGAGCAATTTCCAAAAAAGAATTTATAGCAAAGACCCAAATATCTTTAAAAGAAGCGAGAGAATCAGTTTATTGGATTCGATTAATTATAAAATCGCAAGTATTTAAATCTGAAAAACTATCTTCGCTCTTGAATGAATCTAAAGAATTAGTTTATATCTTGACAAAGATTTTAAAAACTGCAAAATTGAACAATTAGTAAACATGGTCGCAATTTTTTCATTTTTCATTTTTCATTTTTCATTTCTTTCATGAAAAGAATCTTCGATATATTAACCTCCTTCATCATCCTCTCACTCTTTCTACCGTTTGGGATTCTCATCTCGCTTGCAATACTCTTAACATCCAAAGGCGGCATCTTCTACATTCAACAAAGAGTAGGGAAGAACAGAAAACCATTTGGCTTGTTTAAATTCAGAACAATGAAGCCTGATTCTGACAAAAAAGGGCAACTAACTGTTGGAAAAGACAGTCGCATCACAAAAGTCGGTTCCTTTCTCCGAAAATATAAGCTAGATGAATTTCCTCAATTCTTAAACGTTCTTTTTGGACAAATGAGCATTGTTGGTCCTCGCCCTGAAGTAAAAGAATTCGTTGATTTATACACAGAAGAACAATTGGAAATTCTTCAAGTAAAACCAGGAATCACTGATTTAGCATCGCTAGAATATTTTGAAGAAAATGCACTCTTAGGTAGGGCAGAAGACCCTCGCAAAACATACATCGAAGAAATAATGCCAGCAAAAATTAAGTTGAACAAGAAGTATTTGGAGAATCCAACAATCGGGAATGATTTGAAAATTATGTGGAGAACGGTCGTTAGGATAATGTTTCAATGAGTCAATGTTTTAATGTTTCAATGAGTCAGTGATTTAATGATTCAATGCTGAAGCATATTCTTGTTATTAATGATTCAATGTTTCGGTAGAAAAGTAAACTTTTGTTAGAAATGATTTAATGAACCATACCTACAATGGGCATTCATTAAATCATTAGAACATTAAATCATTGATTTCTTCCTTTCTTAATGCATCAAAAATGCCAAACCACATCCTCCTAAAATCGTTAACAATTTTAAGAAATTAAATTTGTGATTCTCACTTGTTTCAAAGATGATGGTGGTAGAAATATGCAAGAACATACCCACAACGATTGCTAAAATAACATCAAAACTACCTTCTTCTAAAACAGAGCTTGTGTTGAAACCAATAAGTAGTCCTACGGAGGTTGTGATGGAGAATAAGCCCAGCATTATCCACGCTTGAATTTTACTTATTTTAGAAGCAATCAATAAAGTCATTAATGCAATGGCAACTGGCAAACGGTGGAACAATACACCAAATAGCAATGAATTATCACTGCCGTGATGGTGTGATGTAGCAATCTCAATTCCAGCTAGTTGGCTGCCAATAGGAATACCTTCTAATAATGAATGGATACTCAAAGCAACAACGAGCGCAATTGGAATTTTGGCTCCCTCATGTACGTGGACGTGTCCATGTTCAATACCTCCAGAGAAGAACTCTAAGACCAATTGTATTAAAAATCCAACCAAGATAAAAGCGCCAATATTGAAGTCGTGAAACTCGTATAATTCGGGAATAAAATGGATAAAAGCAATGGAAAGCAAGAATCCCCCAGAGAATGCAAGCATCAGTTTTATAACCTGCTCATTTTTTGATTTATTCATCAACGAAACGAGGATGCCCCCGAAAAGAACGGAACCAATTAATGCGATATTAACAAGGATAAAATTCATTATTTCTTTTGAGCAATGATAATTAATCGATCTGATGTGTCTTCATCAAAATCATTCAAATCGAAGTCTCCAAAAGTACGTAGAATTTCGAAATTAGAGGTTGCTAACATGGCTTCAAAATCAGAAATTTTTACAGCTTGCACTCTCTCAGTATAATGCCGATTTATTTCTCCATCTGAGAAACGAATGTCCTTGAAAATATGCTGACCATCATAGCGACGTTCAATGTCAAATTTTACATCATCCACTGTTTTGTTTTCTTCAGTAACTAAATTCTCAATTACTTTTACCGCATTCATAAAATCAATAATCAGTAAACCTTCGTCTTCTAACATTGAATGAATGGAGCGAAGCATCTTTAAATTTTCTGAATCAGCATCGAAATAGCCAAAACTCGTAAATAGATTGAAAATAGCAGAAAACTTTTTGCCTTCAATTACCTCACGCATATCGTGAACTTGAAAATCGAGTCCTTTTACACTTTCTTTGGATGCAAATTCGATACTTTGAGGAGAAAGATCAACACCTAAAACATTAAATCCTGATTCAAATAACATTTTTGCATGCCTTCCTTTTCCGCAAGCGAGATCTAAAACGGTAGATTCTTTAGGAAGCTCAATAAACGATACAAGCCTTGAAATGAACAAATTAGCCTCTTTTTCATCCCTATTTTTATAGAGGATGTGGTAGTAAGGAGAATCGAACCAATCAGCAAACCAATCTTTTGTCATAAGATAAAGTTAAACTAACTTTTTATTTAATTGGGATTTACTCGATGAATTGCTTATATTTGACTATTAACCTATGGCTGTAACAGACGTATATAATGACTATCTAAAGTTGGAAGATGACCAGATCATCCTCTCATTTAAGGGTGACTTTACTGCAGAACTATTGACTTCTTTCTTACATATTTTAGAAGGAAAAATGGAAGACTTCGGTACGGAAACCAAGAAAAAACGCCGTGTTTTTAATGTTTTAACAGAAAGTTTTCAAAATTTATATCATCACATCGAAGATTTAGAGAAAGAAGGAGAACTTCAAAAAATCAA
>JAJRQP010000094.1 GCA_024280195.1 Bacteroidota bacterium
AGTGGTTTAGGTGTTGGAACTTATACCGTAAATGTAAAAGACAATGTGTCTGGATGTACAGTTGTTGGAGCTTATGTTGTTACCTCACCAGACCCTATATCGTTAACAAGCAGTATTACGAATGTTAATTGTTTTGGACAGAATACAGGGTCAATTTCTATAAATGTGATCGGTGGCTCTTCTTCTTACACGTATGACTGGAGAAATGCAGGAAATATTAACATAGGATCAATGCAAAATCTTCCAGGTCAAGGAGCAGGTACTTATACTGTTAATATTACTGATTCAAAAAATTGTACCTATTCACAGTCATTTACAATCACAGAGCCTATTGAAGCACTGAATTCTTCAGTAGTCATTACGCATGCAAGTTGTTTTGGAGACCCTTCGGGAGATATTGATCTTACGGTTTGGGGTGGAACTACTCCTTATTCTTATGTGTGGGATTCAGGACCATCTTCTCAAGATGTTAATTCACTTATCGCAGGACCATACACCGTAACAGTAACTGATGCAAATGGATGTACTTTGTCTCGAACAGAAGATATTAATCAACCAAGTGCACTTGGAGGTGGAATTAGTTCTACTCCTGTATTGTGCTATGGAGAAGCAACAGGAAGTGTCTCTTTTTCTCCTACTGGAGGAACAGCCCCCTACTCTTATCAATGGAGTAGTGGAACGACTTTGTATTCAACAACTTCTAATGTTTTGAATGATATTCCTGCGGGAAATTATGACCTTGTAATGACTGATGCAAATGGTTGCCAATTTACAGCATCAACAATGGTTGCTCAACCTTCTCAATTAATAGGAAGCATTGTTGCAACTGATGTACCTTGTTATGGAGAATTAACAGGAGCTTTAAATTTAACTGTATCGGGAGGTTCTCCAGGCTACACATATGCATGGACAAACGCTGGCTTACCAGCTGGCTCGACACAAGATTTATCGACCATTCCAGCAGGAGACTATGAGGTAACTATTACGGATGTTAATTTGTGTCAAATTGTATTAACAGAAAGTGTTACACAACCATCTTTACCCGTCTCTTCTTCATACACCTCAACAGATGTTCTTTGTTTTGGAGATGCAACAGGTTCTATTGATTTAACCATTATTGGAGGTTCAATACCATATACATATTCATGGGGATCAATGCAATCAACAGAAGATATTTCCAATTTAATTGCAGGAAATTACACCTATTTAGCAACTGATGCAAATGGTTGTGTGATTGGTGGTGCAATTGTTATTTCACAGCCTTTAGCGCCTTTAGCAGTTACCAACACAGTTGTTGATGTTCTTTGTTTTGGCGAATCTAATGGAGAATTGGATCTAACAGTGACTGGAGGAACAATGCCTTATTCTTATACATGGTCAAATAGTTCATTTGCTATGAACGAATCGGGTCAAGATTTAATAGGCTTTCCAGCGGAAACATATAATGTTGCAATATTGGATGGAAATGGATGTTCTTTATTGGATACCTTCACAATCAATGAGCCAACAGGACTTGAAATTACCTTAGTTGGAACAGACATCCTTTGTAAAGGTGGAAATAATGGTGCGATTGACTTAACAGTTACAGGAGGTTCTATTGGTTATACTTATTTATGGTCAAACAGTTCTCTTTCTGAAGATCAAACACTGTTAGTTGCGGGAACTTACGGGATTTTAGTAACGGATAATAATAATTGTACAATTACAGATACAATTACGTTAACGGAACCTCAAGATAGTTTAACTTATATATTTGAAGTAACAGATGTGAAATGTAATGACGGAACGGATGGAGAAATTGATATTACTGTTGCCGGAGGAACATTACCTTATAATTACAACTGGTCTAATGGTGATACTATATCAGTTGCACAAAATTTAACATCAGGGTATTTCACATTTGTTTTAACAGATAACAATGGGTGTCTATTAACTGATTCTATGTTTGTTGACCAACCTGCGCCGGTTACACTTTCAGAAGTAATTACACCAGTTACTTGCTATGGTTTAGAAGACGGTGTCATTGATATTTCTCCATCTGGAGGAACTGCACCTTATAATTTTACATGGTACAATTCAGTTTTTGCTTTGTCTGCTCAAACAGAAGACTTGGTTAATTTCCCTGCAGATACTTTTCAGCTAGAAATTTTAGATTCTAATGGATGTTTCTACGAAATGTTTTTAGAAATTGAGCAACCAGAACAAATTGTAATTGATTATACATTTAATTTAGTTAGTTGCAAAGACGGAATTGATGGAAATATTGATGTTACAGTTACAGGAGGTAATCCTGGGCCAATTTACAACTGGTCGAATGGAGCAACTACAGAAGACATATTAAATGTTCCTGCGGATATTTACACCTTCATTTATACAGACTCGAAAGGGTGTACAGAATCGGTAGAAGTTGATATTTCAGAACCTGATTCTATCAGAATTGAGTTTGAAATGACTGAAGTGACTTGTAACGATCAGTTTGATGGGATCGCAATTGCTTATCCAGACGGAGGCAATGGAGGTTATACTTATTTGTGGTCAGTTCCAGAAACGAGCAACACGGCAACTGGTTTAAGCAATCAATGGTATTCTGTTACAATAAATGATATTCTGGGCTGTACAGGTACAGACTCTGTATTTATAGAGAGAAATAATTCAGATTGCGTATTTCCAGTTAACACCATTTCTCCAAATGGAGATAATTACAATGATACTTGGATTATTGACAACCTAGAATTATACCCAAACATGAAAATGCAAGTGTATAACAAGTGGGGAAATATAGTTCACGAACAAGAAGGGGTTTATTCTCCTTGGGACGGTTCTTCAAAAGGAGTTCAATTGCCTTCTGAAACCTATTATTATATTTTAGTTTTAAATCAAGAGAATAGAGATCCTATTACAGGTAACATTACAATAGTTAGATAAAGAAAACAACATGAAAAAGTTTTTAATCATAGTCGCAATTGCAAGCGTATCGAATTTTGTTTCGGCGCAACAAATTTCATTAAATTCCCAGTATCTTTTTAATGAGATGTTGGTTAACCCTGGAGCAACAGGTAGTAAAGAATACGTTCCAATTCAAGTTGCATTTAGAAAGCAATGGGCAGGTTTTGCTGGAGCTCCGGTTACTCAATCTCTTTCTGCGCATGGAAAAGTAGCAAAGAAAATGGGATTTGGAGGGTCATTGTTTAATGATGTTGCAGGACCTAGTAGAAGAACAGGAGTCAATTTAAATGGTGCTTATCATTTACAATTAGACAAGTCGAATAATCACAGATTAGGAATGGGAGTTGGAGTATCAATGGCACAGCATATTATTGATGTGAATCGATTGACAACTTATTTGCCAGATGATCCAGCTGTGACAGCAGGTTACAATAACCAAATAGTTCCAGATGCAAATGTTGGGCTCTATTACTACTTCAAAGACAAAGGGTATGCAGGTCTTTCTGCTTACAACTTAGTCGAATTGAAAAGAGATTTATACGACTATGAGAATTCTGTTGGAAATCCATTAGTTAGAACCTATTACTTTTTAGGAGGATACAATTTCACATTGAGCAAGAATTTTGGGTTTAAGCTTTCTACTTTAGTTCAGGGTATTGAAACTGGAACTATTCAAATAGACGGAACTGGATTGTTTACTTTTAAAGATTTCTTGTGGCTTGGAGCTTCATATAGAAATGGAGATGCTGTTGCATTTATGATTGGTGGGCAAGCAGGGCCTTTCAAATTAGGTTATTCTTATGATTATACATTGTCTGATATTGCTGATTATTCTTACGGTTCTCATGAAGTGTTTTTAGAATTGCAAATATTCAAATCAAAAGGAGAAGGTAGAACACCTTGGTTAAAAAGAAACAGAATTTACGCGCCAAAAATCTAATGAAAGCATTATTATTAATTGTAACAGTTGTATCACTAAGTACAGGTTGGTCTCAGTCTTTGCAGGAAGCAAATCGTTGGTTTGATAACTACGAGTATGCTAAAGCAGCAGAAATATATAAGCAATACTCAGAAAACGAGCAATTACCAACTGATGATTTTAAGCGATATGCCTACGCCTATTATATTACTGGAGAATACGCTAAATGTTTGCCTTTAGTAGACTCATTGGTTCAGCAAAAGAACATCGAACCAGTTTTTATTTATATTCAAGGAGAATGTAACCTTGGATTAGAAAATTATGATGAAGCAAAAGCATCTTATATCAAGTACCAATCGTTAGATGATGAGTACAAAGTTGAAAATAAAATAGCTTCTTGTGATTACTTAAAAACGGTTGCTCAAATGGGATATGTTGTGAACAAGTCAATAGCAACAAACACATCAAAAGCAGATTTTACAGGTGGATCTTTCGGTGAAAATAAAGTGCTTTATAAAGAATTAGGATTAGATAGTATAGGAACTGTTATTGAATCGGGGGATATGTCGCAGTCGGAATTGTTTTTGGTTAGACCGTTAGTTGTCACAGATGATGGCTCTTTGAACCAGATTGCATTCCCTGATTCAATTCCTAATTTTTCTGTTCCTTCAATTGCGTATAGTAACGCGTCGAACAAGGTTTATTTCACAGTTATGCAACCAGTCTCTAAGGTTGAAATCGATGCAGTACCTCACATTTACGAAGGGGAATTTGTAGATAGTTCAAATTCTGTTGTGAATATGAAAAGATGGCAATTTTCAGGATATGAGGATACAACTGCTTGTGGTTATGCAACCATAAATTCAGCAGGGAATAAACTTATTTTTTCAAAAATTGGCTCAAGAACAAAAGGGGCAGATTTGTATTATTCCAACTGGAATAATGGGAAATGGTCACTACCAATAGAACTAGAAAACGTTAATTCTAACGGAAACGAAATGTTTCCACTTTTTAATGGTGATTCTATCCTTTCTTTTTCTTCAGACGGTCAACTAGGTTTTGGAGGATTAGATGTTTATCTTGCCTCATGGGATGGTAATTCTGCAACAAACGTGACGCATTTTGCAAGTCCGGTCAACAGCATTGACGATGATTTTAATTTTGTTTATTATTCTGCCGATTCTGCAAGGTACTCTTCCAATAGAATTGGAGGAAAAGGAGATGATGATATTTATTTTATAAAATTCAAAGAACCATTAATAGAAGAGCCGGTTATTGTAAAACCACCAACCTTCACAGAAACTTGGGTTGATCAAATCATTTACTTTGATTTTGATAAGTTCAACTTGCAAAAGGACGAGAAAATTATTGAAGAACTGATTGCCTATTTGAAAAAAAATGAGAACAAACGAATTTCAGTAATTGGACATACAGATGCTAGAGGTACAGAAAAGTATAATATGGAATTAGGTTTGAAAAGAGCAAACCGAGTTAAAAATGAGTTAGCAAGTTTAGGAATTAACAAAGAGCAAATTGATGTTGTGTCTAAAGGAAAGTCTGACCCTCAAGTTGACTGTTCTGGAGGATGTTCTGAACAGAATCATGCAAAAAATAGATTTGTTTTAATTCAATTAATGAATAATTAGTTGAATATACTCTTCTTGGACAGTGGAGTTTTCAATTATTTTTCTTTGCTTTACACAAGATGAGGAGTACTCTTATTTTATTAGGCTTTTTATTAGTCACCTTGAATTCTTTTTCTAATGATCAATTAGAGAAAGGGAAAGACGCAATCGTCAATTCAAATTTTTCAGAAGCAAATGAAATCCTATCCAATCTTATTAGTAAATGTACTGATTGTTCTGATTCCATAATTGCGGAAGCGTACATTTATAATGGGAAGTCTCACCAGTTATTGGAAAAACATGATCTTGCCTATTCTGACTATAGAAAAGGTCTTGAATTATTTGAAGACATTAAAAACCACAATGGACAAGTTTTAGCCTTGGTAAGTTTAGCCGAATTCTATAGAAATTTAAGCCAGTTTGAAGTCTCTATAAAGTATTTAAACAAAGCAGAAGATGTAGTATTGAATCATCCTGTTTCTATAAAACAGCGAATTTATTACTACAACAGGTTTGCCGCAATCCATAACGAAATAGGAGATGAAGCAGCGAAGGTTATCAAGTATTCTGAGAAAGTAATTGTTCTTGCAAGGAAGTTGGGAGATCTATATTTAGAGGCTAACTCGTACAATGAATTAGGTTTTCTTTATGAGAACAAAAGAGACCCAAAGGCTGAAGAATATTATAACAAAGCCTATGTTTTATTTGAACAATTAGAGGATAAATTGAGTATGGCTCATGTAATCAGAAACATTGCTAGAATGTATTACATGTTCATGAACATTGAGAACCATCATGTTAAAGCGCTTGAAACGGCAAATAAAGGATTAAAGCTTGTTGATACAACTGATTGGATTTCGATAAAGCAATCTTTATATAAAACGAAATATGAAAGTTTAATTGCCTTAAAGCGATTTGAGGAGGCGACTATTGCTGGGTTAAATTTGTCTAACCTGAGGTTTCAAGAATTAGAACAGCAAAGCTCAAAAAGTTTATTCGAAATCGAAACAAAGTATGCCGTAAAAGAAAAAGACAATCAAATCCTTTTGGAACAGAAGAAAAGACAGCTTTTAGATACAGAAAACAAGAGCAAAGAATCAAAATTGAAATATTCATTACTCATCAGTTTTTTATTGGCCGCTATGTTTATAGGAGTACTATTTTTTACACTAAGAATGAAGCGTAAAAATGCAACGCTAAGAAAAACGATTGGACAAAAAGAAATTCTGATCCAAGAAGTACACCATCGAGTAAAAAATAATTTAACGATATTAAATAGTTTACTTTATCTAAGATCTAAAGCCTCAGATGACAAAAATGTTAAAACAATTTTAGCAGAATGTCAAACAAGAGTTCATTCAATGGCATTGGTGCATCAAAACTTGTATGACGTAGAAGATGCGTCTAGAGTTGACTTAAATAAATTTGTCAACCAACTGATTTCTGAATCGGCAAGTATTTTCTCTTTCTCCAACAAAAAAATCCACTCTTCAGTGAAGACAAACAACATTTCATTTGATATGGGGTTTACAATTTTTTTAGGATTAATTTTAAATGAATTAATCACTAATTCGTTCAAATATGCATTCAAGGATGAGAAAAGTAACACCATCCAGATAGAATTTAACAAATTAGATGAAAGTAGTTTTGAGCTTACCTATAGTGATTCAGGTTTGGGCTTAGCTGATGATATTATAAGTAGTTCCGAAGGGTTTGGATTTCGATTGATTAGAATTATGTTGAACCAAATAAATGGAGAAATCAATTATGATTCGCAAATAAATAAATTCATTATTCAATTTAAAAGTGGGAAAAAGAGTTAGAATATTAATCATTGAAGATGATTTGTTGATAGCAGAAATGCTAAAAGAAATGTTGATGGACCTCAACTATTCAGTTGAATCTATTTGTAAGTCTTACAGCGAAGCGATTGCTTTTTTAAAAATGAAAAGTAGAATTGATTTAGTGTTTTTGGACATCAATTTATCTTCAGAAAAGGATGGTATTGATATAGCGAAGATGTTAAATGAGGAGTATAATCTCCCGTTTATTTTCCTCTCTTCTTATTCTGATCCAGTAACAATAAAAAGAGCTGTTAAAACCTATCCAGAAGCATATCTTGTGAAACCTTTTTCTAAGAGTGAATTGTTTTCTGCAATAGAATTAATGAAACTCAAAAAAACCTCATTTAAAGAGAACTTTGTTATTATCAAAGATGGAAATAAGCAGGTGAAACTAAACGCCGAAGAAATAGTGTATGTAAAATCGGATAAAAATTATTTGGAAATCACAACCAAAACCAATCGAATTGTTACCCGGTATTCTTTGGAAACATTCTTGCTAGAATTAAATGATAAGTTTTTTATGAGAACGCATCGGTCATTTGCACTAAACCTTAACGCTATCACTTCATTAGAGCATCAATCTGTTTGGATCAATGATGTAGAACTGCCTTTGTCAAGAAAATACAAAGAGGATGTGTTTTTAGCCTTTGCTAAACTCAAATAGCTCCTATTGACTTATAACTTGGTATCCTACAGGTGGAATAATCGAAAATGTAGTTTGTTTATCACCTATATATTCTTCAATATTGGAAACTTGATAAGACATCAGCATTCCATTTTGAATGGTTGAAAAGATCATAGGAAAACCAGGAATTTTCTTGTCGTAAAACTGTTGGTCTTTGAAGTCAATATCTATTTCTTTTGTGTACCAATATGTTGTTTGAACTCCTCCCGATTTAATGACTGCTTTTTTGCAGTTATAACCTAAAACTTTTCGAGTGTCTGAAAGAAGTTCAATCGTTGAGTTTTTAGAAGGGTCTTCAGGGTATTCTAACTCATTTGCTTTTTTCAAAATCGCGTATTGACCTTTCTGGTTTACAACCAATGAAAGCGAACTATTTCTGTCGTAATCAATGATCATTTTCATATCTGTAATTTTACCCATCTTATAGTCTATGCGTAATAAGTCTTTCGCAAAATAGATCTTCATCATACTATTTCTAAGCATTGCCACAGTTTGTCTTGTCTGGACTGCTGTATCAACTGCCTTAACATCAATTGTGTATTGAATCATTCCTTCCTCCATTTGAGAAAATGAGAATTGGCAAACTATCAGGAAGCTGAATAAGAGAATTTTCTTCATCTTCAAATGTACCAAATTCAAGAGAATTTAACCAATGAAATCAAGGTTTTAACGAATATTTAGCATTAATTTCTATTTTTGTGTAAAATTGAATCAAAATCATGGGTAGAGCATTTGAATATCGTAGAGCAGCAAAAGAAAAACGTTGGGACAAAATGTCAAAGTTGTTTCCAAAACTTGGGAAGAAAATAACAATGGCTGCCAAAGAAGGTGGTTCTGATCCTGACATGAACTCAACCTTGCGTTCTGCAATTAAAAATGCGAAGTCTCAAAACATGCCGAAAGATAACATTGAAGCGGCAATAAAAAGAGCAACAGCAAAAGATGCAGATGCATTCTCTGAAATGAACTACGAAGGAAAAGGTCCTCACGGTGTTTTGGTTTTTGTAGAATGTGCAACAGATAACCCAACGAGAACTGTCGCTAACGTTAAGTCCTATTTTAACAAAGCAGGAGGTGGTGTTGTTGCAAATGGTTCGTTAGAGTTCATGTTTAACAGAAAAGCTGTTTTCGAGTTTGAAAAAACAGAAGAAATAGACATTGAAGAATTAGAGTTGGAGCTAATTGATGCAGGTCTAGACGAAATAGAACAAGTAGAAGACAAAGTTTTTGTTTACGGAGAATACACTTCTTTTGGTTCGATTTCTGAAGCCTTGGAGAACTTAAGCATTGATGTTTTAAAGTCTAATTTGCAAAGAATTCCAACCTCTCCAGTTGAGTTTTCAGAAGAACAATTAACGGATATTGAAAAAATGTTAGACAAGATTGAAGACGATGATGACATTCAACAAGTCTTCACAAATATTGCGTAAGCAGTATATTTTGTAACTTGCATATAATAAAAAGCAATTTATAGAGTTCTAATTCTTCGGAGAAGAACATCTTAAGATTAAAGTCAATGATTCGAGTAATTAAAATAGTAAGCCCTTTTGCATTGTTACTAGCACTAATTGTTGCTTGTTCTACAGAAAAGAACACGCTTTTGAGCCGTTCTTATCATGGAATGACTGCTCATTACAATGGTTATTTTAATGCTTCGGAGTTAATCCGTACTTCAATGGATACTTATCGAGGGTCAGCTATTGAAGATTACTATGAGATTCTTCCTATAGAATTAATCCCAGATGATGAAGAGGTTATTGGTATGTACCCCGCAATTGATACAGCAATTACAAAATGCACAAAAGTAATTACTAATCACAGTATGCCAAGTAACGAGCGTCCAGCAAGAAAAAAGGATGAACACAATCGTTGGATAGACGAAAACTGGACCATGATCGGGATTGCATCTTATTATCGAAGAGATTATGAAGGAGCAATGAAAAACTTTGAATTCGTTAGAAAGTTTTATTCCAATGACCCAACCTTATATGTTGGTGAACTTTGGATGGCTAAAACCAATATTGCAACTGGCGAATACACAAAAGCAAAATTTAATTTAGACAACCTCGACAAAGCGATTCAAGAAGAGGAAGATAGAAAGAAAACGAAAAGTAAATCACCCAAAAAGAAGAAGTCGAAATATTCTAAAAAGAAGAAAAAGAAAAAAGACGATAAACCAGCAAAATTCCCCAAAAAAATACGCTTCGACTTTGAAAAGACAAAGGCAGAGTTAGCACTTATAACCGGAAATACTAAAGAAGCTATTACTTACCTAGAAGAATCGCTCAAGTTTGCGAAAAAATCAAAAGAGAAGACAAGAGTTCACTTTATTCTTGGACAATTATTTGAACGAGAAGGTCAATTCTCCGAAGCACAAGCACATTATGCTAAAGTATTGAAAGGAAATTCTCCATACGAAATGAACTTTAATGCTCGTTTAAAAAAAGCATTCTTAGGCAATGGTGAGAAAACTAAAAAGTCATTGATGAAAATGTTGAAGGATGCAAAAAATGCAGAATTCAAGGATCAAATTTATTACGCTCTAGCCGGAATGGAAATGCGAGAGGGAAATGAAACTAAAGCAATTGAGTATTACCATAGTTCAGCATTCTATTCTGTAAAAAATACTCGCCAAAAAGGAATGGCATACGAAACGCTAGCAGATATGCAGTTTGCTAAAAGAAATTACGTTCCCGCTCAAAAATATTACGATTCTTGTGCTGCAGTAATAGAAGATTCCTACCCAAATGCAGAAGGGATTCGTAACAAGGCAAAAAACCTTGCAGATTTGGTGGTGGCCGTAGAAACAGCTAATTATGAGGACAGTGTCCAATCCATTGCTTCACTGAGTGAAACCGACAGAAATAAGTTCTTAAAAAAGTACATCAAAGGGGTAAAAGAAGAAATCCAACGAAAGAAAGAAAGAGATGCTGAACGATTAAGAGAGCTGCAACAGAATGAAAATCTTTTCGTGCAAAATGGCAGTGGATCAAAGTGGTATTGGAACAATGCAAGATCAAGGTCGGATGGATACGATGAATTTAAAAAACTTTGGGGTACACGTGAGAACGAAGATGACTGGAGAAGGTCTGATAAAATTGTGATTGCTACGTTCAATGAGCTAGATAGCCTAGATGAAGATACAGAAGAAGTTGTTGAGGTTGACGATACGTTAACAGTAGAGTATTTGACAAGTAAACTCCCGTTATCAGATGATGAGATGGCGCTTTCTAACGAAAGACTATTAGAAGCGCATTACAACGCAGGGCTTATTTACAAAGAACAACTAAATGAAGAGAAAATAGCACAAACAGAATTTGAAGCAGTCCTCAATAAAAAAATTGAAAACGAACATAACCTGCTTTCAGCTTACCAGCTGTATCAGATTTTTAATGGTTCAAACTCGAGTATGGCGAATCAACAGAAAGATTACATTCTCAACAATTATCCAAACAGTGATTATGCAAATTACTTGCGCGACCCGAATTATTTCATTAAGAAAAAAGAGCGCGACAAATTAGCGGAGCAAGAATACGTACGTGTGCTTGATAGATACAACAAGGGGCTTTATTACCCTGTTATATCCAAGGCAAATATTGTTATCTATAACGAAAAAGACAACGTTTATAGATCAAAATTCATGTTGCTAAAAGCAATGTCAACAGGTCAGATAAAAGAGGATAAACAATTACTCGTTCCAATATTGGACACATTGATTCTAGAGTATCCGGGAACAAGTGAAGCAGCGAGAGCGCAAGAATTATTGGACATCATTAAGTCAGGTTATTCGGAGAATATAGATGCTGAGTTTGGAGATAAATACCCATTTATTTACAACGATAGAGCAGAGTATATGGTGATCGTTTTTCTTGATAAAAAACAGAGTTCTAATGCTGCAAAATCTAAAATAGTTGATTTTCAAAGAGAATACTTTAGCCGAAAAAAATTAAAAGTTAGTTCAAAATTATACAATGCTGATCAAAGTATGATTATGATTCGAACATTTGACACAGAAGCCGAAGCAGGAGAATATATTCGAGTGTATAAGAAAACTCGTAAGTATTTATTAGACCTCCAAAAAGCAAAAATATTGATGATCTCTAAAGATAATTTGAAAATTTTAATTCAGAAACAGAATTTGGAGATGTACGAGAATTATTACGAAGAATACTATTAGATATGAGAAAGAAGGGAAACGAATTGGCAAGTAATCCAGATCGATTAAATGTAATCGTAGAAGGGTCAAAAGTGATGGGAGATATGATTACAGAATCAAATCTTCGGATTGATGGAGAAGTGATTGGTAATGTTTCTTCTGCAGCAAAAGTAGTGATTGGGAAAACAGGAATTATAAAAGGAAACTTAACATGTGCGGAAGCAGATGTGGAAGGAAAAATTGAAGGTGTTATAAAAATAGACACGCTATTAACCCTTCGTTCTTCTGCCAATATTGAAGGTGAAATTACAACTGGTAAATTTCAAGTAGAAGAAGGTGCAGAGTTTTCAGGAACTTGTACGATGAGTAATTTTTCAAATCAAAAGAAATCGTCTGTAGCTGTTTCTGATAGTGGAGACTTAGTCTATTAAAATGGGTGAAGTAAACGATTCTAATTCTGGATCAAAATACGCTCGGTTCTCTACCTTAGGTATTCAAATGGGAGTCATTATTGCCTTGTTTACATGGCTAGGTACTTATTTAGACGAAAAATACCATACAAAAACACCTTGGTGGACAATCGGACTTTCTCTTTTTGGAGTTACAGCAAGTTTATACCTTATGATTAAGGAGGTTATCAATATGAACAAAGATAATGAAAAGTAAAGCCTACCTTTCTCGGTTTTTGCCGTTTGCTGCTCTTGTGGTTATAATACATTTGCTGCTGATTTTTTTCGCGATAATACCTGCTGACTTTACCGCAATTGCTAAAATGGATGCAGTTGTTGCTGTATTATTTATAGGGGGGGCTTTATTAATTGCCCCTGGATTAGATAAAGCTCCTGATAGTTTTGTTAATCGTTTTCTTATCCTGACAACTTTTCAAATGCTAGCAATGATGACGATTCTCCTAGCAATGGTTTACGTAAAATTGCCAAACTTTAGACAAATAGGGTTTCATACCATTAGTATTTTTGTCCTTCTATTAATGGTGCAATCTGTTTTTTTAGTCCGTTTTGTCAACCAACCGAAATAAGGTCAATGTTATTTTCTCCATCTTTTTTCTCTTTTCATCTTTTATTTGGTTTATTTTTATTGTTACTTCTAAAAGTTTCAATATCTTTGCGCCAAAATTCAAGCATTTAACTAGTAATGAGAATTAATAGAATTATAAAGAAATTAACGGCAATTGTTGTAGTTGCATTATTGAGTTCTGGAGCGCTTGCATCTACTGAACATGCTG
This sequence comes from Bacteroidota bacterium, assembly GCA_024280195.1. Lineage (GTDB taxonomy): Bacteria > Bacteroidota > Bacteroidia > Flavobacteriales_D > Crocinitomicaceae > UBA4466. Next base: position 13,419 of record JAJRQP010000094.1, read on the forward strand.
AAGAAAAGCATGAAGGTGCTCACCAGGAAAAGGAGTTCAATGTGAACGACATGATTATGCATCACATTAGTGATGCACATGAATGGCATTTGTGGGGAGACGCACACACAGGTACTACAATTTACCTTCCTATTATTTTAATCGATGGTGGAATGAAGGTTTTTTCTTCAAAGCATTTTTACCACGGAGAAGTAAAACACACAGTTGATTCTAAAACTGGAAAGGAAATGCATTATTCTATTGGTGAAGGACCAGCGGAAGGTTATGCAATGTCTCACGAAAAGATTTATAAATTAGAGAACGGCGAATTGAGTTTTGAAGGAGGACATCCTCATAATACAAAGCCATGGGATTTTTCTATCACCAAGAATGTTGCGGCGTTATTTATTAGCTTTTTCGTTATCATATTAATTTTCTTTTCTACTGCAAAATTCTACAAGAAGAATGGTGCGGTTGCTCCAAAAGGAATAGCAAAATTTATGGAACCGTTAATTGTCTTTGTAAGAGACGATATTGCTAAAGATAATATAGGAGAAAAAAAATATAAGAAGTATGTCCCTTTTTTATTGACTATCTTCTTCTTTATATGGATTTCAAACATGTTAGGTTTAATTCCTATTCTAGGAGCAAACCTTACCGGAAACATTACAGTAACATTCTTCTTAGCTGTCTGCACTTTGTTAGTGACAGTGTTATCAGGGAATAAAAATTATTGGAAGCACATATTCGCAACACCAGGCGTTCCTCCTGCATTGTTGCCGATTATGATTCCTATTGAATTGGTAGGTGTATTAACTAAGCCTTTTGCATTGATGGTTCGTTTGTTTGCGAACATTACTGCTGGGCATATTATTATACTCGCTTTAGTGTCTATCATCTTTATAAACAAAAGTGCGGCTTGGGGAGCGTTGTCAGTTCCGATGGCTTTGTTTATTTCGGTGTTAGAATTGTTGGTGGCTTTCTTACAAGCGTATCTGTTCGCAATGCTTTCCGCATTGTTTATCGGTGCTGCAGTGGAAGAAGCGCATCATTAGTTAATTAGTAATTTTTAAACACAAATAGTTATGATGGTAGGTAGTGTAGCCGCAATTGGAGCAGGTCTTGCAGTTTTAGGAGCAGGATTAGGGATTGGTAAGATTGGTGGTTCAGCAATGGACGCAATTGCTCGTCAACCTGAAGCTTCAGGTAAAATTCAAACAGCAATGATTATTGCAGCAGCCTTAATTGAGGGTGTAGCATTATTCGGAGTGGTAGTAGGTCTTTTAGGACTTAACCCAGCTTAGTAGAACTTAATACCGATGCAACGGTTGGTTGCATCGGTATTAATTATTAGTTTAAAAGAGAAATTAAATTTAAAGAAGAATAAAATGGAATTAGTTACTCCTGACATGGGACTCTTATTTTGGACATCATTGGTGTTCATTATTTTAATGTTCCTTCTTGTGAAGTTTGCTTGGAAACCAATTTTAGGTGCAGTAAACGCAAGAGAAGAAAAAATTTCTGAAGCATTAGACTTGGCAGAGAAAACCAAAGAGGAAATGAAAGTTTTGCAAGCGCAAAATGAAAACCTTCTGAAAGAAGCTCGTGCAGAAAGAGACGCAATGATTAAAGATGCCAAAGCAACGGCTTCTAAAATGGTAGAAGACGCAAAGTCAACTGCAAAAGAAGAAGGAGCTAAGATGTTAGCATCTGCAAAATTATCTATCAACGCTGAAAAATCTGCAGCAATTTCTGAATTGAAAACAACAGTTGCTGGTTTTGCTATTGAAATTGCAGAAAAAGTAGTTCGTGGAGAACTCGCTTCTGACACAAAACAAAAAG
>JAJRQP010000095.1 GCA_024280195.1 Bacteroidota bacterium
ACTTTCAATTAAAACGACACTTGCTCCACCGTGTAAAAGCCCCATTGGTTGATGAGTCCTTTTATCTACGGGCATTCTCGCAGTTATGGATTCTTTATCAAAATGAACGACCTCAATTCCAAGATGTTCTATTAAGGTGTTCTTATTAAAATTATTTACAAATTCTAATGAAAGGTTTTCTACGTGCATAAAGCAAATTTAAGAAGCAGAATTGGATTAGTTACTATTTTAGGAAAGAAGTTTTTTTAAGCTCTCAAAGAAACAAGTCAAAACAAACACATTTGAAATTATACATATTTAGAGTAAGTCGCAATCCTCCCCCTAGCCCCTCCAAAGGGGGGAACCCATACCTGTTAAAAATGCTATTTAGTATTTCAATATTAGTTTGTAGATGCGTTTTATTTTTAATGACAACTTCTTCCCCCTTTGGAGGGGGCTAGGGGGAGGATTTAATAGTTTGTTATTCAAAAAAATACTACTTTTGAAACTATGATTCAAGAAGACATCAGCCTGAAACAATACAACACTTTTGGAATAAAAGCCAAAGCAAAGCGATTTGCAACATTCTCTAGTAAAGCAGAATTGTCAGAAATTCTAAATCAACGAAATAATGACGAGTTATTAATTCTGGGAGGAGGAAGCAATTTATTGTTGACCAAAGATTTTGACGGATTTGCAATTAGAAATGAAATCAAGGGATTTGAAGTTGTCTCAGAGGATAATAATACCGTTTCGATTAAAGTTGGTTCTGGAGAAGTTTGGCATGAATTCGTTTTGCGTTGCATCGACAACAATTATGGAGGAGTAGAGAATCTTTCCTTGATACCCGGAAGTGTTGGCGCAAGTCCGATGCAAAACATTGGAGCCTACGGTGTCGAAATCAAAGATGTATTTATTGAATTAGAAGCTTATCACATTGAAACTGGTAAGGTTAAAGTATTCTCGCATAAAGAATGCCGTTTTGGGTATAGAGAAAGTGTTTTTAAAAGAGAATTGAAAGGAGAATACATCATTGTTTCAGTAACCTATCGCTTAACAAAGAATAAGCATCAAATAAAAGCAAGCTACGGTGCTATTCTCTCAGAATTGGAAAATAACCAGATTGATTCTCCAACAATAAAAGATATTAGCAATGCAGTTATTACCATTCGTTCGAGTAAACTTCCTGACCCCAAAGAAATTGGTAATGCTGGAAGTTTTTTCAAGAATCCGGTTGTTGAGAAATCTATTCTAGAGAAGATTCAAGAGAACTATGAGAACGTTCCAAATTATCCTGCACCAAATGGTCTTGTTAAATTAGCTGCAGGTTGGCTTATTGAACAAGCAGGTTGGAAAGGAAAAACCTTTGGCAATTACGGTGTTCACAAAAAACAAGCTTTAGTATTGGTGAATTATTCTGATTGCACCGGTGAGAACATTCTTAATTTATCAACGCAAATAATTGAAGATGTAAAAGATAGGTTTGGAATAACGTTAGAGCGAGAAGTGAATATTGTTTGACTTAATTCTTAATGAAATTTGTCTGAGCAACCTTTCCTTCCTCATTAATCACCCTAACCGTGTACATTCCTTTTTGAATATTACGTGTTTCAAAAACATAAGAAGAGCTAAAAGTTGAATTGTAAACGTTATACAACGCAATCTCTCTACCGCTTACATCCATTATTGAAATAACATATGATTTTTTAGCTTTAAAAGCAAAATTGATTGCCCCACCATTTGAAAGTGGATTAGGAGAAACTGTCAAAGCATCTTTACCTATGTAGTTTAAAGGTCTTGGTCCGTGATATTCAAATTCACCATTCTGATCAATCTGTTTTAAGCGATAATAAACTGTTTCGTTTCTTTGCTCATAATCATTGAAGGTGTAATTTATTAATGACTGAGAACTTCCTGCACTTTTTACCGTTCCTATCGCTTCAAACTCATAACCATCAATTGATTTCTCAACAATAAAATAGTCTGAATTAACTTCACTTACTGTTGACCAATAAACTCGGTTGTAACCATCAAGGCTTTCTGCATTTAGATTAATTAGCTCTGTTGGTAACGCAATACCAGTTGTGACAAAATCCCATGTACATGCATCTCCCGCTTGACCATCTGCAACAATTATATAAGAGTTACCTATTGTAAGTGCAGGCATTGTTAGTGTTCCTGCACCGACTGCACAACCAGAAAAACCGGTTGTATAATCACCAACATTTCCGCAAGCATCCCATACGGCAAACTGTGCTTCACCTGTTGTCCCATCATTGCAAACAACATTTTGAACTTCTAGGGTAGCATTCGTTGATGTTGCCGTAAAAGTATAATAAACTGTATTCTCATTTGAATACCATGTACCACCAGTACAGGTAACACCGTTTGCAGAAGGACCTGTCCAAGTTTCTGGTGTCGCTCCTAGATTACACCCCGTAGAGGTACTGACAGCACCTGCACACGCTTCATTCACAGGTGTCGTTACCCCCCTTAAAACAATATCAAGAAGGTATGCATTATCTGAACTTGTAAAAATCCATAAAGGTTGTGTGTCATCTAATCCTGAAATCACAGGGTCTAAAGGCACCCATGCAGGTATAGATGGATCATAAATAACCGCTCCTTCACAAGCAACTTCAGTTAGGTTACTACAATCTGTACCTTGATAAAAAGTCATCCAAATATAATTAGTACTAGCTGTAACACCAAGTGAAGACATGTCAGGTCGCAATACTAGTCCATCAACTCCTGATGCTAAATCATATACACTCCAGTTACCTGCGAGTTCAGAGCCAACGAAACAAGCAGGAGTCGGTGAAGGCATGGTAACAGGGAAATTAAAATCAACTGTAGAAGTTAAAGAATTTGTATTAAATGCAGAAGACCCAATATCAGCACAACCTGTTAAAGGTATAGTACCTTCAGACGAGTTTGAGCAAGATGAGGTTTTTAAAATCGGAGCGTTTAAATTCAAGTTTGGAATATCTAATGAAGTTCCAAAGTTTGTGCTACTGTATCGCTCAGTGAAATCTGTTTTCACTTGAGAGAAAGAAAGAAAAGAACCAAGAATAAATAGTAAAGAAAATAACTTCATGAAATTCAATTTAAACGGACAAACATTTATATTTAACTACAAAGATAAACCGTTTAAATGAATTACAGAAATAATTCAGCATAAATGAATAAAACAACGTTCTAAACGAACAAATACTACTTAAGACCTAACAATCTGTACTAAAAAAACTAATAATCAACTGACTGAAACAACAATAAACACTTCTTCCTACTTAATTATAGTCTGTTGTTCAAAACCAAAAATAGATTCAACTGACAAGACGTAAACTCCTTTCTTTAATGAAGAAGTTTCTACTAAAACATGATTTAGAAAACTATTATTATACTTCGTTATTTTAATAATATCTCTACCGCTTAAATCCCTAAGTCTAATTATGTAAGACACATTTTTTTTAAATGGATAATTAATTGACAAGTAATCATTTACTGGGTTCGGTGATATTGACAACTTATCCTTTCCAATAAAATCAAGAGGTATAGGACCATGGTATTCAAATTCACCATTCTGATCAATCTGCTTCAAGCGATAATAAACTGTTTCGTTTCTTTGCTCATAATCATTGAAGGAATAGTCTATCAACGACTGTGAGCTTCCTGCACTTTTTACCGTTCCTATCGTTTCAAACTCATAACCATCAATTGATTTCTCAACAATAAAATAGTCTGAATTAACTTCACTTACTGTTGACCAATAAATACGGTTGTATCCATCAAGGCTCAC
>JAJRQP010000096.1 GCA_024280195.1 Bacteroidota bacterium
CATATTCAGGGTACATTGATTGGAAGCATTTTGAAAAATTGAGTGATACAGAAAGTAAACACTGGCAAGACGGAACGTTACATCTAACTGACAGAGAAAGGGTTATATCTTCTAAAGAAGGAATGCAAAGAATTTGCAGAGGTTCTTTCGTTCCGAAAACTGAAGGTGTTTTTTCCATTGCTCAAAAAGAATTTACTTTTATTGATGCTCCAGGAATTTCATTTAATTCTCCCGTAGAATATGCACTCGACTACCTCAATACGCCCTATCTTTGGGGAGGGAAATCACCTTTCGGAATAGATTGCTCAGGGTTGACACAAGTTATTTACCGATTCTTCGGAATTAATCTACCAAGAGATGCTTCTCAGCAAGTTTCCGTTGGAAATACAATTGATTTTGAAAAGATTCAAGCAAATGATATCGCCTACTTTGAAAATAGTAAAGGAAAAATCACGCATGTTGGAATTTTAGATGGAAAAGGAAATATTATTCATGCATCAGGTCATGTAAGAATGGATGAGTTGACAAAAGAAGGAATCATCAGGAAAGAAGATGGAACTATTTCGCATCGATTGAATTGTGTGAAGAGGATTCTTTTTTAATTGAAAGGTTGAAGTTGACGGTTGTTAGAGGTGAAAATTGAAAATTGAGACCTGAAGTAGTGCTTCGACAAGCTCAGCAACCTACTCTTGTTAGGATTATGAATTATGGATTATTGATGTAGGTACTTGTTAAACTTGCACAGAGGACTACAGAGGTTCACAGAGAAATATATGGTACAAGAACAATTATTTTTTGTATCTTTAGGTACTATGAAAATTTTAGCAAGTACCTTATTATTGTTTTTATCAGGATTAACTTTTGGGCAAAATTATCATGCGGCGGTTGAACTCCCCGAGATGAATATCATGTATCGAGGGTACAATAACAAAGTAGAGGTTGCAGTTAATAATGCTGACAGTTCTGATGTAGTGGTTGAATGTTCTGGTTGCGAAGTTAAAAAGAGTGGCAGCGGTTACGTTGTTAATCCCACAGGCAGAAGCCGAGAGTTATATTTAAGTGTTCTTGTGAGGCAAAAAGATAGTTTAATTGCAATAAAAAAGATTAAATATCGAGTTTCAAACCTACCATACCCCGAATTATATTGGGGAGGCTCTAAAAATGGAACAAAAGCTAACATTAGATCAAAAAAATTATTCGCTAAATACCCACCAGATATTCCGTTAAACGCAACCTTCAAAGTTCTTAGTTGGGAATTACAAACAAAGAATGATACCATAACCGGTTCTGGCTCCAACCTCAGCTCTACGCAAGAAACCCTCAAGAAAATAACTGTACCATCAACTGTTACTTTCACCGCAATCGTAATGGGACCTGATGGCATTCGAAGAAAAAAAACAGGAACATGGAAAGTAGACACATGGGAGAAAAGTCCTCAATATGGAGTTATTATAGAAAAGGGATCTTAACTTACTCTGTGTAGAACAATCGCAACAATCTACTTCAATAATTCATAATTCATAATTCATAACCCTAACAGGAATCTACTTCAATAATTCATAGCCCTAACAGGAATCCACTTCAACAATCCATAATCCTAACAAGAACCAACGTCATTCCTCTGTGAACCTCTCAATTCTCACTTAAAAACCCCTTCACCACCTTGTTAAACTCCTTCGTCTTGTTCAAATTAACCATGTGCCCCCCTTTAAAAACAACATGAAATTCAGCATTCTCACCTAAGTAATCAAACAACATCTTTCCTCTTTCTGCTGGAATTAACATATCATTGCTTCCCCAAACTAATAGAATTGGCATTGCTAAATCATAGTCATGCTTTGCATATTCATCCATACCAGCAAGTAAAGCCGTCATTAATTTTCGTTTCTCAATTTGGCTACCAACATACATCTTCTCGTGAAATTCTTTGAAGAAAAAAGAAGGAATAAAACTTCGCTTACTAGATGATAAATACCACAGTTTCTTTAGTCCTTTCGGTGTGGCAGGAACAAATAAGTCTTCAACAGAGCTCACCTTGAAAGTTGTACAAACATTCTCAATATCAGAAGCGTACATAAACTTGATAGGTGCGTCAAAAATCATCAATTTTTTCACTTGATTCGGGTAAAGATTTGCAAATTCAATGCTAATTAATCCTCCATAAGAGATTCCTCCCAATGTGAAATTTTCTAGCTTCAATTCATCAACGAGATTCTTAACGAACTGAACTTGATCTGTTACTTCATATTTACTTTCTCCTGGAACAGAATTTCCAAAATGCAAAAGATTTGGTAAGATAATTCGGAATTTCTCACTAAGCATCTCAACTTGGCGAAACCATTGAAATCGTGTCGTTGCTCCAAAACCATGTATCAAAATCAATGCTGGTTTATCCAATTCATTATCCCAATACTCAACCGTATCGCCTTGAATAACTTCTCTGTTCAACTTCATCGAGGCATTATTCATCTTCTTTTTAATCAGTGCATCAACTACACGAAAAGAATTAGAAGACAGAAGAGAAAAGCCCATATAAAAGAAATAATTTCTGATAAGATAAGAAACTTCTCTATAAATCTGCATTTATTCTGACAATGGTTTAACTTTGCACCCGAAATGGCACAAAATTATAGTCAATATCTAAAACATCCTGTCTTTAAAGTTGCATCAGAAATAATCACTGAACTCAACCTAGAAGCCTATGTAATTGGAGGATACGTTCGCGACCTCCTACTCGACCGACCGTCGAAAGATATTGACATTGTAGTCATAGGAAATGGTCTTGATTTAGCAAAAGCCATTGCAGAAAAACTGCGCGTAAAAAAAGTATCTACTTTTGAGAATTTTGGAACAGCACAATTTGTTTACAAGGATTTAGATGTGGAATTTGTTGGCGCAAGAAAAGAATCTTATCGGCGTGATTCGCGCAAACCAATTGTTGAAGATGGAAGTTTATCTGACGATCAAAAAAGACGGGATTTTACCATCAATGCGCTTGCTTTAAGTTTGCACAAAGATAATTACGGGGAATTAATCGATCCTTTTGGTGGTGTCGAAGATCTAGAAAAGCAGATTATTCGCACACCTTTAGAGCCTTCAAAAACGTATTCTGACGATCCATTAAGAATGATGCGAGCAATTCGTTTTGCTACACAATTAGATTTTAAAATAGAGAAGAAAAGTTTGGATGCTATTCGTGAGAATGCACACCGCTTAGAGATTATTTCTCAAGAAAGAACGATGGATGAATTGAATAAAATCATTCTAAGTAAAAAACCTTCTCGCGGATTCAATCTCTTATTCTCCACAAAATTATTGCATGAATTCTTTCCAGAAATGGTCGCACTCTATGGTGTTGAAACAAGAGATGGAAAATCACATAAAGATAATTTCTTTCACACCTTGGAAGTCTTAGATAATATTTGCGAATCGACGGATGACTTATGGCTACGTTGGTCTGCGATAATGCATGACATTGCAAAACCTCCAACTAAACGCTTCAACAAGAAGGTTGGCTGGACCTTTCACGGGCATGAAGACTTAGGTTCTAAATGGGTTCCTCGAATATTCAAACGCATGAAATTGCCAATGGATGCAAAAATGAAGTACGTGCAAAAATTAGTGCGTTTGCATCTTCGCCCAATTGCATTGGTAAATGGGATTGTAACAGATTCTGCCATCAGAAGATTGCTTTTTGAAGCAGGTGATGACATCGATGATTTGATGAAATTATGCAATGCTGATATCACATCGAAGAATGAATACAAGGTAAAGAAATACAAGAAAAACTTCGAATTGGTTGTTGAAAAGCTAAAAGCTGTAGAAGAAAAAGATCAAGTTCGTAATTTTCAACCTCCCGTTTCTGGTAAAATGATTATGGATGCATTTGGACTAGGTCCTTCGCAAGAAATCGGAACGATTAAGTCGAAAATCAAAGAAGCAATTTTGGAAGGGGAAATTAAAAACGACCCAAAAGAAGCGGAAGAATATATGTTTAAGGTTGCCAAAGAAATGGGACTTGAAACAAAACAATAGAATCAACGTAAGTTTAGCAAAAGAAAAAGGAAGATGGCAGGATTAAAATTTAGAGTTTTATTGGATTCGAAGAGTAAGAACGAAGTCTTTCGTGATATCCTCATCAGTGATTCAGATAATTTTGAATCGTTCTACAAAGCCATTCTCACAGCTTATAACTTTTCGCAAGATCAAATGGCATCTTTTTATATGTCCAATCACAACTGGGATAAAGGATTCGAAATCAGCCTGTTCGATATGACTTTCGGGGAAGATGATTCTCAAATACTTCCAGGTATCATGTCAGAATCAACCATTAGAGAATACATTCAAGACCCTGATCAGAAAATGATTTTAGTCCACGACTTCTTAAGAATGTGGATGTTCTTGGTAGAATTAATTGGCATTGAAAAGGAAGATCCAAGTGAACCAAAATTA
>JAJRQP010000097.1 GCA_024280195.1 Bacteroidota bacterium
GGTCAATTCCAAAAAACAAATGATTTTGAGGTTCTCGTAAAATCAGGTATGCAGCGATTTTCAAAAGAAATTCATATCACAGCGAAGTTATTTACCTTTTTTCAACTTGGATTAGCCTACTTCGGTGAGGGTAATTATTTACTAGCAAAGAATAGGCTCAACAAAGTTATTTACGATGAACATGCAAGCTCTTTTCCACGCATAATCGCTCAGTCTCATTTACTTTCTTTGTTCATTCTGTTTGAAAAAAAGAATTACGACAAACTAAAAAATCAAGCTACTTTAATTCTCCAGAAAGAAATAAAAACGATTGTGAAGTATCCCAAGTTTCATCTTTTCTTTGATTACTTTTCTACTTCAGAACCCCCTCAAAATGAAGTAAATTTAAAACGACTATTCGCAAAACTTGACAAACAACTGGCGAAAGAAAAAAGCGATGAAATAATTACAGATATTCATTTAAAAACTTGGGTTCTAGCTAAAATGAAAAATACAAGTTATGCGAATCAATTAAAAACGGAAAAATAGATCAATCTTCCTCAAACTCATACACCAACTCCGATAAATTATCTTGAGAGTAAAACCTCTTTGCAACTTCTGACAACTCTGTCAATGTGATTTCATCTATTTGCTGATAAATCTCTTGGGTAGAATCGACTTTTCCGTGAATCATTATAGAACGTGCCAAGCTAAACATCAATTCTAAATTAGAATCTAAAGAGAGTGCAATATGCCCTTTTAACTGTTCTTTTGCTTGTTCCAATTCTTTTGCACTTAGACCAACCTTTCGGATAAGTTCTAATTCTGCATAAATCAACTGAATCGCTTTGTCTAAATACTTTTTATCCGTTCCCATATAGATGCTCCAAAAACCAGCATCTGAATACGTGGAATAATTTGCTTCTATATTATACGCATATCCGTATTTCTCTCTAACAGAAAGCGTCAACCGAGAATTCAATGCAGGACCACCGAGGACATTCGTCATCAGCGTCATTGCTCTTCTCGATGAATCATGGTAAGACGGAGCATAACCACCAATTACGGTGTGCGTTTGATAATTAGACTTCGTTTCTCGAACTTTAAACGATTGAAAAGAAGGTAGTTTAGAATCCAGCAATTTAAATTCCCTTGCAGGCATACCTCCAAAATCGTTTTCCAATTCTTTGCGCAAATCATCAATGGAAATACTTCCTACAAAAGAAATGACAATATTGGAAGGGGTAAAATACCGCTGCATGTATTCCAACAGGTTTTTACGAGAGAATGAATTCACTGTTTCCTTGGTTCCAAGCGTGTTATAACCCAAAGAATGTCCTTTAAAAATTAGCGCCTCAAAATCGTCATAAATTCTTTCTGCAGGAGAATCAAGGTAAGAAATAATTTCGTCTAATACGACCTCTTTTTCTTTCTCAATTTCATCTTCAGGAAAGGATGCATTCTGCACAATATCACTTAGTAACTCAGAAGCAATGGAGAAATGATTCTTACGAAAAGAGGCATGAACGCAAATTTCCTCTTTCGTTGTGTAAGCATTCAACTCTCCACCAACGGAATCTAAATCTGTGAAAATATCAAATGCTTTTCGTTTAGCTGTCCCTTTAAAAATGCAATGTTCTAAAAAGTGAGCCAATCCTTCTTCTTCTGGCTTTTCGTAACGAGAACCTGCCTGAATAACAACTCCCATGTGCGCAACAAATGCATCTGTTTTTTGATAAACAACACGAATGCCGTTTGACAATTGAAAAATTAAAGGATTGATTTCAAACATTATTTACGGATTGACTCGAACAATTTCCCAATCATTCTCTTTCTTAAGATAGATAATTCTATCATGCAATCGAGAAGGTCTCCCTTGCCAAAATTCTACACGAGTTGGAATCAATCGGTAACCTCCCCAAAATTCTGGACGCGGTACCTCTTCGCTATCTTTAAACTTCTCCGTAAAGAATTTCACTTGCTCTTCTAATTGCATTCTATCTGATAAAACATCACTTTGATGAGATGCCCAAGCTCCGATTTTACTTTCTTTCGGTCTAGCTGCAAAATACTTATCGGAAATCTCTGCACTGACTTTTTCTACCCTTCCTTCAAAACGAACTTGTCGCTCTAGTTCTGACCAAAAAATCAATGCTGAAGCAGCTGGGTTATCTTGCAAGTTCTTGCCTTTTTGAGAATTGTAATTCGTATAAAAAACAATTCCTTCATCAATGATGTCACGTAAGTAAACAATTCTTGAAGAAGGTTTCCCTTTTGCATCTGCAGTAGAAAGATTCATTGCGTAAGGATCGAGTAACTGTGCATTTACAGCTTCCTCGAACCAAATAGCGTATTGCTCAAAAGGGTTCGACTTTACAGAATCTTCATTCAACGGACGATCTGCAAAATCTCTCCGAATGGAATTCATGTAATTTTTAACCTCTTCTAAGCTCATTGAAAAAAATTAAGATTCTATTTCGTCTTCTTCATCGTCAACATCTGAACCTGACGCAGAGAAAACAACACCTGAGTTCTCATCCTCATCTTCTTCTGTATTCTCTTCTGAAGTCACTTGACCTGTTTCTTCATCAACAATATCTGTTTCTTCTAACGGACGTCTTCCAACCTCTTTATCCATTTCTTCGCCGTAAGGGAAAATCTCGA
>JAJRQP010000098.1 GCA_024280195.1 Bacteroidota bacterium
TCCTCTTCAAACATGATTGATTCTTCAGGATAGCTAATTTTCTTATCAATGAATTGTTGCATAGCAACATACCCTCCAATGTATTCTGTTGGTGTTGGTGGAAATTCATCAATCTCATCATCTAGAGAGATATCAACCATTATTCCTAATTCTCCATCACCTTTTGGGATTCCTAATTCTCCAGATATTGTTGCGTCAACGGCAGTTGATTTATTATCCGTCTTTACAATATCATCAGAAGGAGGCGTATCAGTTTGAGTAAGTTGTGTGTCATCATTCTGCTCATTCTTTTGAATTTGAACCTGCTTGATTTTTGGCTTCTCAGGTTCAAAATCCTCTAGCGTGATATTAACAACTTTATGCTCGGCATACTTCTCTTGAAATTCCGTTTTGACAGGAGATTTGTAAGTAAAAGCTGCCAGTGTTAATGAACCAACTGTTAGTAATCCCATCTGAAACAGGGCTGTTCTTTTCCGCTCGAGGTCGAACCTCGAATTTTTCTTTGCGATCATAATTAATAAATTTTATATGTTTATACTCGATGAATTCCAAAACATATGCCAAAAACACAAAAAGCTAACAATCAATAAGTTAATGGCTAATATCTGTTAATGAATTGTTAATTTTTACATCTGAATACATCCAATTAATATCACTATAAACACTCTTCAATTAAAAAAGAGTATCTTCGTCTATTCAAAAAAAGAGTGAAAAAGAAGAAGTACATATTAAGTTTTGACCAAGAAATTAATTTTGATTTAATTGGGCTTTGTTCTCATCACAATGATTACCGTCTTGTTTGGAATATTAACTCTCAATTAGGAATTAGACTTGTTAAAATAGAGAGTTATAATTCTTTTCAAAAATCGGGAAAAAATTCAACCTTTCATTCTACCTACGAATACATCGATGAAGTAAACAGGTTGACTTATTTTTTGATTAAAAACAAACACGAAGGACAATATTTAATCCCTGAAAAGACAGCAATCGATTACTTTTTGTTTCTTTGTGATAATTCTTCTATTCGATTAGAAGAATTAGTACAACAATTAAAATCCGTTCCGAGTATTCTTGGAGCATATGAATTCGATCCAGAAGAAATTTCTTCTGCAAAGAATATCACACTTACGTAAGATGAAAAAAACAAAAATAATTGCAACAATGGGACCCGCTTCCATTGATAAAGAAATACTAAGAGAAATGTTCAACGAAGGCTTGAATGTTTGTCGTCTTAATTTTTCTCACGGTTCTCACGAGGTTCATGATAAAACAATCGAAATCATTCGAGAATTAAATGAAGAAACCGGAAGAAACATTGCTATTTTAGGAGATTTACAAGGTCCAAAAATCAGAACTGGAAAAATCACAGATAATGGTGTTGAATTAATAGAAGGATCAGAAGTAATTATCAGTACTGAAGAAATACTAGGGACGGCTTCAAAATTCTCTATTAATTACACGCAACTACCACAAGATGTAACTGCGGGAGAAAGAATTTTGTTGGATGATGGGAAATTAGCGTTGGAAATCATTTCAACAAACAAGACGAATGAAATTAGAGCAAAAGTTATTTTTGGAGGAATATTATCTTCTCATAAAGGAGTGAATTTACCGAATACAAAAATTTCAATGCCTTGTCTGACCGAAAAAGATTTAATTGATTTAGAATTCGCATTGTCTAAAAAAATTGATTGGATTGGCTTGTCATTTGTTCGTTCATCGAAAGATATTATTGAATTAAAAAATATCATTGCAAGCAAAAAAGCAAAAGCAAAAGTCATTGCAAAAATAGAAAAGCCAGAAGCGCTTGAAGACATTGATGCAATTATTAAGGAAAGTGATGCATTAATGGTTGCTCGTGGAGATTTAGGAGTGGAAATTCCTTATCAAAATGTTCCATTGATTCAGAAAATGCTGATTACAAAAGCTATTCGTAGCGCAAAACCTGTAATTGTTGCTACACAGATGATGGAAAGTATGATTACCGCAAGTTCTCCAACAAGAGCTGAGGTAAATGATGTTGCAAACGCAGTATTAGATGGTGCTGATGCAGTAATGCTTTCAGGCGAGACATCTGTTGGGAAATATCCTGTAGAAGTAATTAAAACAATGGCAAACATTGTGAAAGAAATGGAAAACTTTGAAGGGATTTATCACAAAGAAGAAGTTCCTGAAAAAAATCAAGACCGTTTCATTACAGATTCTATTTGTTTCAATGCTTGTCGCCTTTCACGTCGTGTAGAATCTAAAGCAATTCTTACGATGTCATTCTCTGGATACACTGCTTATAAAACATCTTCATTAAGACCTAATGCACATATATATGTGTTTACGAGTAATAAAAAAATCTTAACACAATTGAGTTTAATTTGGGGAGTTCAAGGTTTTTATTACAACAAAAGAGAAAGCACTGACAATACAATTGCTGAAATAAAAAGCATATTGAAAGAGAAAGGGTTGCTAGAGTCAGGAGACATGGTTATCAATATCGCATCGATGCCAATTGAAGCATTAGGAAACTCTAATATGTTAAAATTAAGCACTGTAGATTAGAAGATTGCTATATTATATAGAATATCATTATCTTTACAAGATTCTAAATTTAATTGACGTGAAAATCATTCATCGCATACTATTAATTGTAGCCACACTTGGCTCAGCAACTACGTTCTCCCAAATTCAATGTACAGTGGATGTTGCAATTATTGAAGGAGCAACAATTTCTATGTGTTCAAATGCATTGACAACCATTTCAGGATCTAACGGGTTTGCTTCTTACGCATGGTCTGGTCCAGAAAGCTTAACCGGACAAACAATAACTCCTCAGTTTTCAGGGACGTATACATTAGCTGCTACAGATGCCGTTAATTGTGTTTCTACCGTTTCTATTGTTGTAACAATTAACACAGCACCAACACCAACAATTGTTTCTTCAGAAGGAAATTTTATTTGTCCTAGTGTAGGAACAACTCTTAGCACTACAATTCCTTATTCTACATATGATTGGGGGACTGGTAATACAGGCGCAACTTTTTTCACTGCAACACCAAGTATTTACACCGTCACAGTAACTGATGCGAACAACTGTTCAGGGCAAAATAACTTACTCATCAGTTCTTTCCTTTCTCATTAACTTCAAATGCTGTTTCAGGATGCTCTTCTACAGCAATATCATTGACAGCTACAGGCGGCACAAGTTATTCTTGGTCCACAGGAGAATTTGGAAGTACAATCATTGTTGACCCATCTTCGCCTACTAATTATTCTGTCACCATTACAGCAGGAACTTGCTCAGAGACATTGTCAATGACCGTTCAACCAATAGAGGAACTTGAATATGAATTAGATGACACCATTTATGTGGGAGTAAATGAAAATATCTTCATTGCTGGACCTGATGGGTTTTCTTCTTTCAGTTGGTTTCCTACCGACCAAATTGACAGTCCTAATTCACAAGGTGTGAACTTCTCTGGAACAGAAAGTCAACTTTTAACGATTGATGCTACGCATTCCAGTGGCTGCGTTCTTTCCGATAGTGTGGTGGTTATCGTAGTCGATCTTCATGTTCCTAATGGGTTTTCTCCAAATGGAGATTTATACAATCAGTTTTTTGTTATTCCAGAATTAGATACTGATAGCTTAACTGCAGAAGTAACTATTTGGAATAGGTGGGGAGAATTGGTTGTTGAAACAAAAGATTATAAAAATGACTGGGAAGGAACGTGTAAAACAGATCTTTGTATGGGAAATAAAACACTCCCTGAAGGAACTTATTTTTACCACATCAACGTGCACGATGTCACCTTCAAAGGATACGTAACGCTAAAAAGATAAGCTATGAAAATCATTATAACACTCATTTTGTTCTTTTTAGTTGGTTTTTCTTTCTCTCAAAACACAACTCGTTTTTCGCAATTAAATTTCGCTCAAGGTGTAAACAATCCTGCAGCTATTGCTTTTGATGGTGAATTAATGGTTGACCTAATTGGTCGCAATCAATGGTTGGGGGTTGACGGAGCGCCAACAACGATTGCTTTGAATGGGCAATACGAAATTAACCAAGACATGGCGGTTGGTTTGAATGTTTTTCACGACAGAATCGGTGCAGAAATGACCAACTCTTTTGCTGCGCAATTTGCTTATCGACTTAAATTAGACTACACTCGAATTTTCTCTATGGGAGTTAGCCTTGGCTTAGATAATAGTGTGTTAAATTTTTCAGGTACTCAAACGACCCAGTTAGATGACCCAACTTATGCAAGAGCAGGATACTCAAGAGTATTTCTCAACGGATCTTTAGGTTTCTTTTACAACGCACCCAATTTCTACGCAGGAATTAGTATTCCTAAGTTATTTCAAAACACCAGAGATGGAGCAGAAAGAGGTTTTAGACCTCCAAGATGGCATTATTACGGTTCATTAGGATTCTATTTGGGAGAAGGGAAGTATACTTTTAATCCTCACCTTCAGATTAAAGCAGCAATGAACGCTCCGGTTGCAGCAGATTTAATTCTCCGCAATACTTTTGTGGGCCGATTCAGTATCATTGTTGGGTACCGTACAGAAAAGTCACTGATTGCCGGTGTCGACTTCTTAGTTAGTGAAAATCTTAGATTAGGATATTCTTTCAATTATGACATTGGGCCTCTTTCTAAAGTAAAAGGAGCATCGAATGAGCTATACATTGGTCTTGCATTTCCTTATAATAGTGATCGCTATAATTTCTCTAAGAGAAGATATTTACATAAAGGAAGGTCGAAGTCTGACTACAGTAAAAATTCTCGTAGAAAGCATAAAAACAGAGGTCGTAAATACGGAAGAGACAATAAGTATAGAGCACCTATTCGCTAAAGAATAAAAAAGCATTTCATCTTTCTAAAAACTAAATCGTTTTGGGTATATTTGCCTACACAAATTTTGTAGCAAATGAATACTTTTTCAAAACGACACATTGGTCCTAATGCATCAGAGAAATCTGAAATGCTTAAAACAATTGGAGTAAGTTCAATTGACGAATTAATTGACAAAACAATTCCAGCTCATATCCGACTGAATAAAAACTTGGATGTAGATCAAGGGTTGTCTGAGCAAGAGTATTTAGAGCATATTGCCGAATTGGCTGCAAAAAACAGTGTGTTTAAGTCCTTCATTGGACTCGGTTACAATGAAACAATTGTTCCTTCTGTGATTCTAAGAAACATCTTAGAGAATCCAGGATGGTACACA
>JAJRQP010000099.1 GCA_024280195.1 Bacteroidota bacterium
GAGTACACGAAAGCATTGGCTGACTATCAAACAGTAGTTCGTAAGAACCCAAACATGGCGTTTGTTCTAAACAACATTGGTTCTACCAAAGCAAAAATGAAAGATTGGACGGGTGCTTTAGCAGCATTTAACCAAGCAATTTCAATTGATGCCAACTTTCATCTTTCTTATAACAACAGAGGTGTCGTTCAGATGAATCAAGGAAGGTTAGATGATGCAATTAAAGATTTCAACAAAGCATTGGCTATTCAATCTGACTATTCTCCATCGGCATCCAACCTAAGTGGTGTTTATTTTCAAAAGAAAGATTACAAGAAAGCATTAGAGTTTGCAAACAAAGCCGTTAAAATGGACAAAGAGAATGGTTCTGCATTTGTCAACAGAGCAAATGCTAAAGAAATGTTGAGGGACATGAATGGAGCTTGTGAAGACTGGAACAAAGCGAAAGAATTAGGAATAGAAGCAGGAAATACTTACTACGCAGGAAATTGCGCTAACTAAAATAAAAGACATGTTTAAATATATATTATCAACACTGGTCCTGTCTTTTGCTTTCGCAATTAACGCACAGAACGTAGATTTTAAATCGTCGAATTTCAAGGACGATAAAGAAGGATTTAAAAAAGCAACTGCTGCCATTAAAGCAGGAGATGAATTCTTTGAATTAGCAAACGAGGCTATATTCTTAGTTAAAAGTCCAGGATTGAATTATGAATTAGCGATTCAAAAGTACAACATCGCTCAGAAATTTAATCCGAATAATGGAGAGCTTAATTATAAATTAGGTGTTTGCTATATCAATTCTCCTTATTCTCAAAAAGGAATTAAGTATTTAAAAGATGCTAAAAAACTAGATCCAGAAGCAGATCCTTTTTTAGATTTCTATTATGCAAAAGCATTGCAGTTAGACGGAAAGTACAACGAAGCAATTAAATCTTACGAAGCATTTGAAGCGAACTATAAAAAGGCAGATAGATTCACAAAGTTTGTTTCCAAATACAAGAGAGAATGTAAGGCTGCACGAGGAGCTGTTCAAAATCCGATTAGAGCATGGGTCGATAATGTGCCTGAATTAAACACAGAGTTTAACGATTACGCTCCTTCTGTTTCTACAGATGGAGGCGAACTCATTTTCACTTCTGACAGACCAAATGGACATACTCCAAATCCTGCTGGAAGTTATGACAAAGATATTTATTCTTCGTCTATCGATAATAGAAAATGGAGCAATCCTCAGCAATTGAAAGGCGGAGTTAACACTCCAGAAGATGACATTTCAAACAACCTCAGTTATGACGGTACTCGAATGTTGCTTCATAGAGATGTAGATGGACAAATGGACATCTTTGAAAGTAAATTAAATGGACTTAACTGGACAGACCCAACTAAATTGCCTTTTCAAATTTCTTCTGGAAAAGCAAATGAAGTTTATGCTGCATATAGCGAAGATGGATGGAGCATTTACTTTGGTAGAGATAACAAAGGGAGAAGCAATGGCTTTGAGATTATGTACAGCAGTATGCAAAGTAAAATCAAGAAAAACTATATGGCTGCTCAAATGATTTCTTCTGTGAATAGTAAATTTAACGAAGGGCCAATCTACATTATGTTAGATGGACAAACGATGTACATTGCATCAGAAGGAAATGGTTCTTATGGAGGTTATGACATTTTCGTTTCTCATAGAGCTCAAGGTTCTTGGTCGAAACCTGTTAATATGGGATATCCTATTAACACTCCTTATGATGACTTCTTTTTCTCTTCTACAGCAAATGGTAAATATGCTTACATCGCTTCTAATAGAGATGGAGGAAATGGTGGTTACGACATTTACAAAGTAACATTCTGGGGAGAAGAGAAGAAACCTTCTATGGCAACAGAAGACTATTTATTGGCATCTATTGTCAATCCAATAAAAGATAATTCTATTGAGGCAACGGTGAATGTAAACAAGAAATCATTTACGGTATTTAAAGGAAAAACGATTGATGCTTTGACTAAGAAAGCAGTAGAGGCTGAGATTGAAATTACTGATAATTCTACAGGTAAATTGATTCAAACATTTACAACAAACAGTGCAACGGGTAAGTTTATTATTACTCTTGCATCTGGTAAAAATTACGGTATCGCAGTAAAAGCAGAAGGATATCTTTTCCACAGTGAGAATTTTGACATTCCAAAAGGCGCTGCTGACAACCTCGTAAATAAAGTAATTGAGTTAAAAAACATCAAAGTCGGAAGCAAAATTGCTTTGCGTAATATTTTCTTTGACACAGGTAAATCAACTTTACGTTCGGAGTCAAACACTGAATTAGACCGATTATTAAAGTTGATGAAAGACGTTCCTTCTTTAAAAATTGAAATTTCAGGTCACACAGACAATACAGGTTCTGTTAAGTTGAACAACTCTCTTTCTCAAGACAGAGCGCAAGCAGTGGTGAACTATTTGAAAGGAAAAGGAGTTTCAGCAAGTAGAATGACTGCAAAAGGTTATGGTTCGTCACAACCAATTGCAACCAACAAAACGAAAGCTGGTCGTCAAGAAAATAGACGAACTGAATTTGAGATTAAAGAAAACTAAACAGTAAATAGAGAATAGAAAATAGGCAGAAGCAGTAATGTTTCTGCCTATTTATTTTAAATTCGTTTTATGAATTCATTTACACCAATTTCTGAAGAGCATATTCATTTTTTTTCGTCTGTTCTAGGTGATCGTTGTTCTGTTGATTCTGACAACCTCTACAAATACAGTCACGATGAAACGGAAGACATTTCCGTTTTACCCAATGTGGTTCTGAAACCAAATTCTGTTGAGGAAGTGTCCCAGATAATGGCATTTTGCAATGAAAATAATCTTTGCGTAACTCCTTCAGGTGCTCGAACAGGATTAAGTGGTGGTGCAATTCCAGTCCATAATGGGGTTGCTCTTTCTTTAGAGAAGTTCAATCGAATTTTAGAAATCGATGAAGATAATTTACAAGTAACAACTGAACCGGGAGTAATTACACAGATATTGCAAGATGCTGTAAAAGAAAAAGGACTCTTCTACCCTCCTGACCCAGCAAGTAGAGGAAGTTGCTTTATTGGAGGTAATGTATCAGAGAATTCTGGAGGTCCAAAAGCCGTAAAATATGGCGTAACGAGTGATTATGTGTTGAACCTCGAAATTGTCCTTCCAAACGGTGAGGTTATTTGGACGGGAGCAAATGTTCTCAAAAACGCAACGGGTTATAACTTAACACAGTTAATCGTTGGTTCTGAAGGAACACTTGGGATTATCACTAAAATCGTTTTGCGGTTGATACCTCATCCAACGACAGAATTACTAATGCTAGTACCTTTCTTTGATGCTCAGAAAGCATGTGAGTCGGTTGCTGCCATTTTTAAGAAAGGAATTACACCCAGTGGATTAGAGTTCATGGAGCGTGATGCTTTATTGTGGACGCAAGATTTCTTAAAAGACCAATCAATTGAGGTTGCGGAGAATCATGC
>JAJRQP010000100.1 GCA_024280195.1 Bacteroidota bacterium
TCCTTGGTCTATTAATAAATCATCATCGTCCAAATTTCCATTCATGTGAATGAGTAGAGAGTCTATTTTTTTTCGTTCTTCTTTTGAGAATTGCATAAAGGATGTCTCATTGTCAAACTGTGGTTCTTCCACATCACTGAATGGTTTAAATTTGACCACCCAAAATGTTAATCCTGCAACCAAGGCAATTAATCCAAAAGTAGCAATGCTTCCCCATTTGATGGGTGCTCTTCCTTTTCCGTGGTTACGAACCTGCAATTCTCCTTCCTTTAAGTCTTTTCTAAGGTCAACAATCTTAAACTCGTGCTCTTTATTTAACTGAACTTCCTCTAACCTTTTCAGAATCCAATTTGCAAATCTAGGTGTGCATGATTTGAATTTTAAAACTGTTAATACATCATCAACATACGCGAGTTTTAAAGAATAGGATGCACGAGAAAGAGAATTGACACATGCAATTATTTTATCGTCACATAATGGTTGAATCGCTTCGACCAATGCCGTTTCATTCTCTACAATTTTGCTGTTTGCAACTGTAATTTCAACCTTTTTTTTGATCGATTGAAACAATTGATCTTCCACTGTCGCTCGATGTTTTTTATCCAACAAACACACGTAAGAAAATGCCTTTTCAAGTGTTGTCAACTCTTTTTCTCCTGCATATTTAAGCAGTTTATTACTTAGAGAAGGAGAAATGAATGCTTGAAATTTTTCAAAGAACTGATGTTTTAAATGATTGGAAGTGTCTTCAAATTTAACCAGCTTATTCTGAAGCAACAATCCTTTTAAAGAAGAATTCTGACTGATCCAATCGTGAAATAATACGTTTTGAGAATCTGATAATGTCGCGATGAATTCTTCTAGTTGGAAATGGTCGTAACCTAGTTTCTTTGCTGTATTTTTTCCTGCTTCACTTTCTAAATTTGCAATGAAGTTTTTAATCCCATTTTCTGTTAAAAGGTCGGCAAAATTAGAATAGAGTTTTGAAAACTCATGTATGAGAATAAATTGACGCATTGATTTTCTTTAAGACTAAGGTAGGGTTTTTTATTCACGTTTTTATATTCACGGGGTGACTTTAAGTCATCCCGTGAATATAAATCGCTTTTCTTCAAAAAGTGACGATTATCATTCTTCAGTATTTAAATTTTAGTGTTCTTTGCAAAAAATACTTTGATTATTATGACTTGGGTTAAAAAAGAGCAGTTTGAAATAAAAGAATATGTTTTCAATGCACTGCAAAAAAACACCAACTACATTAAAGAAGATGTGTTAGGAGTTCCTGCTTCTTATTTAGATTCTCGGGTGTTTTCTCAAGATGATCGAATATTAGAAGACGCGCCTTTCTTATCAACATTGGTTCAGAACCCAAATCATATTGGTTGTCACACCATCGGTAATTCAGAAAGTTTTTTTAAAGGAACCCATGAAATTGAACGAGAGGTTATCGCAATCTGTGCAGAAGATATTCTTCAAGCAGAAGTAAATAGCTATGATGGTTATATCGCATCAGGTGGAACAGAAGCAAATATTCAAGCCATCTGGATTTATAGAAATTTTTACTTGCAAGAGAAGGATGCTAAACACCACGAAATTGCCATCATCTGCAGTGAAGATTCCCACTATTCAATGGACAAAGCTGCCAATTTATTAAACATCGGTCTTTATAAAATCAAAACCGACAATGCTAATCTAGCTCTGCTTGAAAATTCCGTAGAAAATGAACTGGACAAGGCTCTTCTTGCTGGAAAAAAATATTTCATTGTGATTGTCAACATGATGACGACCATGTTTGGTTCAGTAGATGATTATAAGGTTTACGTAACTGCGCTAGAAAAAAGAGATCTCCCTTTTAAAATGCATGTTGATGCTGCATTTGGTGGTTTTTACTACCCTTTCTCGAACAGAGAATATCAACTTAATTTTGCGAATAAATACATTTCTTCTGTTACTCTTGATGCGCATAAAATGGCTCAAGCCCCTTATGGAACAGGAATTTTTCTTGCAAGAAAAGGGTTAATGAATTATTCTACCACCAAAGAAGCAAGTTACGTTGCTGGAGAAGATAGCACGTTGATTGGTTCTCGATCTGGGGCAAATGCCATCTCAATTTGGATGATTTTATCAAAATATGGACCGAATGGATGGATGGAGAAAATTTTTATTCTGCAGAAAAGAACCGATTGGCTCTGCCAACAATTAGATACATTAAATGTTGACTATTTTCGAAATTCACACAGTAATATTGTGACAATAAAAAGTCGTTTTATTCCTGAAGTTCTTGCAGAAAAATTTGGACTCGTTCCTGACAATCATCAGAATCCAAATTGGTACAAAATTGTAGTAATGGACCATGTGGAAATTGAAAAATTAGAACCTTTTTTAAAAGAATTAAAAATGTTTACTGAAGCACCTTAATCGCTTCTTTCACATCTGCATCATCGTTTATTCTAACTTGATAATAACCTTGTTCTACCCATAGTTGACGTGCAATTTCTCCTTTAATAGTTTGCTTAATGAGTTTTTTACTAATTGCCAAGTCTTTTGCGCTTTTGGGAACTTTCGATTCTTCTTCTGCAAATGCAACAAACTGATTCAGAATGGCATCCGACACTCTAAATTCACGAATGTATTCTTTAACAGATCGCCATTTTGTACGTTTATCTTGCACAAAGTCAAAAGCAAAGGTGGTAAA
>JAJRQP010000101.1 GCA_024280195.1 Bacteroidota bacterium
CCACAAATAACAAGTATCGGGATAACAACTGGCCAAAAGCCTTCTTTCCAATTATCGAGTAGTTTTTTCTTTTTAACGAGTAGGCGAGAAACGTAAATAATCATTGCTAATTTTGCAAAGTCAGAAGATTGAAAAGTCAACCCAACAAAGGGTATCCTCACCCAGCGACCGGCATCGTTTACTTTTGTTCCGAAGAATAATGTAAACACAAGCAATGCGATTGCCAAATAGAATCCGAATTTAGAAAGTTGCGAGAAGTATTTAGGATCTTTTAAATGAACCCAATACATTGCTCCGAAACTCAGCCCGATGTAAATGGCATGTTTAAACAAGTATTTGAAAGGAGTTCCACCTTCCGTTTTTACTAAAATATCAACGAAACTGTATACGCTGACCAAAGAAAACGCCAACATAATGAGTGTAATCACCCAAATGACTTTATCTCCTTTTAAATGTTTTAGTAAATCTTGCATTCTTTAGAATAATGAAATGTATTGTTCAAATTCTTCCTTGTCTTTCTTTGCGTTCTCTCCCATTGTTGAGAAAACAAGCGCACATTTTTCTTTCTTCATTGATTTGATTAGCTCCAAAGCATGTTTAGTTCCTTCTAGACAAACGATGTTTTTAATCTTGTTCAATGTTTCTTTTTTGAGGTTCAGAATGGCTTTGTCATGAATGATAATTGTTTCAAGTGATTCTGCCAATTCTGGTTGAATGCTCAAGCATTTTGTAATTTGCTCATGACTACCCATCCAAACGATATCGAAAGGAAATGAAGATAGAGCAGATGCTAAAGCGTCCAATTGCGGGTTTATCCAAGAGAAAGTATCCATTCCGAGAATTTTTCCATGCGCACGCATCGAATTGATTTGCAAAGCGTCTTGCAAACCTTCTTCTCTAGAACGAACTAATTGCTCTTCTATAGTATGTTTAGAAACCTTTTGACTCATTATAGAGATCTTACAGCTTTCTTAAATTCGTTTCCTCTTTCTTCATAATTCTCAAACAAGTCAAAACTTGCGCAAGCTGGAGAAAGTAAAACAGTCTCGTCTTTCTTAGCCAAACGGTATCCGTAAGCCACAGCTTCTAGTGCTGAACCTGCTTCAACGATTGTTTCAACTTCATTTTGGAACGCTTCAATGATTTTTTCGTTGTCCTTTCCAAGGCAAATAATTGCTTTTACTTTGTCTGTTACGAGGTTAGTTAATTCAGAATAATCATTCCCTTTATCAACTCCTCCAACAATCCAAACGCAAGGTTTGTCCATGCTTTCTAATGCAAACCAAGTTGAATTTATATTGGTTGCTTTTGAATCGTTAATGAACTCGATTCCGTGCACCTTTGCAACGAATTCTAATCGATGTTCTACATTTACAAAATCAGTAAGACTTTCTCTTACAGACTCTTTTCTAATCTCTAAAATTCGAGAAGCAATACCTGATGCTAATGAATTTTGGGCGTTGTGTTTACCCTTAAGCGCTAAATCGTGGATTGACATAGTGAATTGTTGTTTGTTGTTTATATTAATTGTTATTTGTTCTTGTTGATTGATGAAGCCTCCTTGTTCTAATTCTTCATTCATAGAGAATGGAGCGATTTTGGAAAGAAGTTTTCTTTTTTCTAACTCTTTGCGGATAATTGGATCGTCGTAATTGTAAATTGCCCAATCGTTTGCTGTTTGGTTTTGCAGAATGCGGAATTTTGATTCTACGTATTTCTGCATGTCGTAATCGTATCTGTCTAAATGGTCAGGTGTTATGTTGAGCAACATGGCGATGTCTGCTTTAAAATCGAACATACCATCCAATTGGAAAGAACTTAATTCTAACACATACCAATCGTAGTTTTCTCTGGCAACTTGCTTCGCAAAACTTTCTCCGATGTTTCCCGCTAATCCCACATTGATTCCTGCATTTTTGAGAATGTGATGCGTTAAAAGAGTTGTTGTCGTTTTTCCATTACTTCCTGTGATGCAAATTGTTTTTGCTGTGTTGTAATATCCTGCAAATTCAATTTCTGAAATCACGTTGATACCTTTCTCTTTTATTGCGATAATGTTCTTTGCATTGTCTGGAATTCCAGGTGACTTAACCACTAAATCAGCTTGGAGAATACGATCCATCGAATGTGTTCCTTCTTCCCATTCGACTTCTAGTTTATCGAGTGTAGTTTTGTAGTCAGCACCAATTTTACCAAAGTCAGAAACAAAGACATTCCATCCTTCTTTCTTGGCAAGAATTGCTGTTCCGACACCGCTTTCTCCGGCACCTAAAATGGCGATATGTTGATCTTTTTTAATCAATTATCTTACTTTCAATGTTACAATTGTGATTACCGCAAGCAATACCGCAACAATCCAGAAACGCGCAACGATTTTTGCTTCGTGCAGTCCTTTTTTCTGATAGTGATGATGCAAGGGGGCCATGAGGAATATCCGCCTGCCTTCGCCGTATTTCTTCTTGGTTATTTTAAACCAGCCGACCTGCATGATTACGGATAAATTCTCCATTAAGAAGACACCGCAAAGCACAGGGATTAGCAATTCTTTTCGGATTGCAATTGCGAATACGGCAATAATACCGCCCAATGCGAGACTTCCTGTGTCACCCATAAAAATCTGAGCAGGGAAGGAGTTGTACCATAAAAATCCGATGCACGCACCAACGAATGCAGCAATAAATATTACTAATTCTTCGGCCATTGGAATGTACATAACATCCAAATAATCGGCAAATTTCACATTGGAACTGACGTATGCAAGAACAGCGAGTGCAATTCCGACAATTGCGGAGGTTCCGGTTGCAAGTCCGTCCAACCCATCGGTCATGTTTGCTCCGTTTGAGACGGCAATCACGATAAAAATCACAATAGGGATAAAGAGTAACCACCCCCAATTCTTTCCTGCTTCTCCAAGTAGCCAGTTGTAATTGAATTCATTTCCTTTGATGAAAGGAATCGTCGTTGTCATATCATCTGTCTTAATCCATTTAGAATCATCGCCTGTTGCTAAATCAGCATGTAAGTGTGTTACTACTTCTTCATCTGCAGAAAGAGCATAAGATGCATCTACTTTTTTGTGAACTGTCACATCGCTGTGGAAATACAGCATACTTCCAACGATGATTCCAACGCCAATTTGACCGATAATTTTGAATTTACCAGCAAGACCTTTTTTATTTTTTTTGAACACCTTGA
>JAJRQP010000102.1 GCA_024280195.1 Bacteroidota bacterium
CATTCATTGATGAGAAGTTAGAGGCACAAATGGAAATTGCTCAAAGAACATCTTCACTGGTTTTAGGGTTAAGAAAGAAAGAACGTTTAAGAGTTCGTCAACCTTTACAGAAGATTATGGTTCCGGTATTAAATCAAGAATTTGCTGATAATATTATGCACGTAAAAGCTTTGATTCTTTCAGAAGTGAATGTGAAAGAATTGGAGTTATTAGCAGAAGACAATTCAGTATTAGTAAAAAGTATCAAACCAAATTTCAAAACGATTGGACCTAAATATGGGAAACACATGAAGGCAATTGCTGGAATGGTGGCACAGCTTTCCCCAGATGACATCGCGATCATAGAAGCAAATAAAGGATGGTCTGGAGAAATCAATGGTGACACGGTAGATCTTGATATTACTGATTTTACAATCGTTGCACAAGATATTCCTGGTTGGTTGGTTAGTTCTGAAGGGAACTTGACAGTTGCGTTGGACGTAACGCTTTCTGAAGAATTAAAAGCGGAGGGTATTGCCCGAGAATTGGTGAATAGAGTCCAAAATTTACGTAAAGATTCAGGCTTAGAAATTACCGATAGAATTCTTTTAAAGGTCGATACGAATGAGGAAGTTATGAAAGCTATTCAAGCAAACTCATCTTATGTTTGCAATGAAGTTTTAGCAAATGATGTAGTCTTTGAAACATTAGGACCAGAAGCATTAGTTACGGACTTGGCAGAAAGTGAGGATGCAAAGATTGATTTAGTGAAGGCATAGATTATAGATGTTACAACGATAATGCAACCTTAATTGTTAATATCTTTCTTAAACTTTATTATGCAGGCATACTATTATTCTGTAATTTAAGGGTGTTAAAACTATTTAAACCCCTTCAAATGACTCTCAGAATTGCTGTCATATTTCTACTAATTAATTGCGGTTATTTAAATGCTGCAACGAATAATGATGGGGATAGTTCTCAAGTTTCTTCTATAAATTTTTTAGGATTGCATGCAACGGCAGCAACAAAGATCATACACTTTAAATGGGAGGTTGAGCAGGAGAATAAAGGTGATTACTTTTTAATTGAGAAATCAATTGACGATATTAACTGGAAAAAAGTAACTCAGGTAAAATCATTAGAAAACCACAAAGAAAGACATACCTACACCATATCAGAAATTAATTTTGCTGAAGGAGCAGCTGAATATTTCCGAATTATTCGGGTTGATAAATATGGCGAAAAAGTTGAATTAGATAAGGTTGAAATTAATCAACCTATTCTCACAAATATGCTTCTACTACCCGTAAAAGGAAAAGCAAATAAATTAATGTCTTTGTCTTATGATTCTTTGATTTGTTCTGATGGAAAAATAACGGTTCAAAATAAAGAAGGTGATATCCTTCTAGAGAAAACTGTACACCTTTCCGAAGGATATAACCGTATGGCGTTAAATATTAAAGGGTTTGAAGGAGGACGCTATCTCGTTCTTATTAAAGATGAGTTTGATAATAAGATATCGAAGGCTTTAACTATATATCGTAAATAACTTTTTGGCATGTTTTTTTCGTGTGTCTATCAAAATGAATAACTTTGAAAAAAAACATATAAAAAAATTATCACAAGCCTATTACTTTTAACACTTATTTCTGTAAGTTTCTCTTCTTGCAGTAAATATGAGGAAGGATCTAAATTTACACTACTCACCAAAAAAGCTCGTCTAGTCAATAACTGGAAGACTTTAAAAATTACAGCTGATGGAGAGGATATCACAGAGTTTAATTTAATTACTCAAGTGATAATTAGTGATAATGGAACTTATACAGTAATGGGAGAGTTTTTAGGCTTTCCAACAAGCGACGAAGGAAAATGGGCTTTTAACAGTAGTAAATCTCATGTTGCATTTACTGATAACGGTGGAGACATATCGTCATACGAAATCATCAAGCTAAAAGACAAAGAATTAAAAGTTAAGATAACAACGAATGGTGTTGAATACATCCATGAATATGTTGAGAAATAAACATTCTATAAAATTAAATTAAAAGCCTCTAAGAAATTAGGGGCTTTTTTATATCGCTCCCTTTGCCTTCAGTTCCAAATACTTGTTAATCGTATTAATCGATAATTCATCGGGTAAGGTTAATACTGTTTGAATTCCATTTTGCTTTAACTCTTTGGCTATTTTAGACTTCATTGAAATTAACTTCTCTGCAATTGTTGCTTGGTAAACTTCCTGAACCGTTTTCGATGGTCTAAATGCTAACTCTTGCAATTCACTGTTCTGAAAAAAGACAACGACAAGGATGTGTTTCTTATTCAACCTTCGTAAAATTGGCATTGCTCTACGCATAGCAAATTCTGTTTCGAAATTCGTAAACAAAACCAATAAACTTCTTGTTTTAACAGTTCTTCTTATCGTTTGATACAGTAATTCATAGTTGGCTTCCTTAAATAAGGATTGCTGATTGTATAACACGTTTTGAATTCTTCGCATTTGTCCTCCAGAACGTTCAGCTGGCAATACAGTTCCTATCTTATCCGAATAAGTAATCAATCCTGCTTTGTCTCCTTTTTTTAGGGCAATATTGGTAAACACTAATGAAGAATTAATTGAATAATCAAGCATAGAAAGTCCGTCGAACTCCATTTGCATGCTTCTGCTTTTATCAATAATGCAATAGATGCTCTGTGATTTTTCTTCTTGATACTGATTGACCATCAATTCATTACGACGACTTGTTGCTTTCCAGTTGATTGTTTTTAACTCATCTCCTTGAACGTAATTTCTAATTTGCTCAAACTCACTGTTGTTTCCAAGACGACGAATTTTTTTAATTCCAACACTCGTTTTTTGCTGTTGAAAAACCAACAACTCATACTTCTTTAATTGCAAAACAGAAGGGTATACGTGAATGGTCTCTTTCAAGGGCAACTCTATTCTCCTAGAAGCTAAAAAGAACATGGAACGTATGATGATAAAAACATCTCCAAATTGATACTCTCCTCTTTTCTTCGGTTGAAAAATATAATGAAATTCCTTGTTTGAATGCCCAGATAAAAAACCACCTAAAACAGTGGAGCGATCTTGCATCTCTGTGGGATAACCTTCAATCATTGTGTAATTAATAGGCATTCCTGTTTCATTGGCAACTTCGAGAATGACTTTATTCTCATCTCCTAAATTCAAGCGATTATTAACCGTTCTTGTAACAGAAATTGGGTTCTTATTACTGAATAGAAATAGAATATCAACCATCGTCAATGCAAAAAGTGATGCCAAAACAATGTTGGCAATAAACTCCAATGACGGCATGGAAAACGCGACCACATAAAGTAGAATCACCACCACAAAGAGTGCAAAAAACCATTTGGTCAAATAAATATTTTTCAGCGCCTTCAAACTATCTTGGGACTTCTAAGGTTTTTAAAATTTCTGCGACAACATCTTCTGCTGATACGCCTTCCATTTCCGCTTCGGGCGTCATAATCAATCGGTGATTCAACACGTGAACGGCAACAAACTGAATGTCTTCAGGAGTGACAAAATCACGCCCCCTAATAGCTGCTATTGCCTTTGCAGATTTAATAATTGACAAAGATGCTCTTGGAGATCCTCCCAAGTATATTTTACCGTGATTTCTAGTCTTATGCGTTATTGCTGCAATGTACTTCACCAAGTTATCTTCAACAATTACCTTAGCAACAGCTGTTTGAATTTTTGCTATTTCATCTGCAGAGAAGACAGCTTTTATATCTTCTAAAGTCGGCGACTTAATCTCGTTTTTATAACGTTGCAAAATTTCTTCTTCCTCATGCAATTCTGGATAATCCAGCTTGATTTTAAATAAAAACCTATCCAATTGTGCTTCTGGTAAGTTATAAGTCCCCTCTTGCTCTATTGGGTTTTGAGTCGCAATTACAATGAATGGAAACGTCATTGGATAGCGCGTTCCGTCATACGTAATTTGACGTTCCTCCATTACCTCAAACAATGCTGCTTGCGTTTTTGCCGGTGCTCGATTAATCTCATCAATCAATACTATATTAGAAAAAATAGGACCTTTTCTAAAAGAGAAGGTTGCTTCTTTCGAGTTAAAAACAGAAGTTCCAATTACATCAGACGGCATCATGTCTGGTGTGAATTGAATTCTGCTAAATTCTACATTCAGTGATCTTGAAAGTACTTTTGCAGACAGTGTTTTTGCAACTCCAGGAACTCCTTCTAACAAAATGTGACCGTTGGAGAATATTCCTGTCATTAGTAAATCAACCATTTCTGTTTGACCAATAATGTATTTTCCGAGTTCTGTTCTGACCTCACTTACCTTTTGAGAAACCCAAATTAATTCTGTATTCTGACGTTCAAAACCATAATTTGGTGTTCCAGAACTTGGTTCAACACCTGCTTGGTTTTCTTCAGAATTGGGCGTTTCATTTGTTGCGTTTACATTCTCTTCTGTAGAGTTTGCACCGTCATTACCTTCTTTAGGCATGTAGTTTTCTTCATTGGATGTACTCATAATTCTTGTGTATGAAGTTTAGAA
The DNA here is from genome assembly GCA_024280195.1 of Bacteroidota bacterium. Classification (GTDB taxonomy): domain Bacteria; phylum Bacteroidota; class Bacteroidia; order Flavobacteriales_D; family Crocinitomicaceae; genus UBA4466. Next base: position 4,530 of record JAJRQP010000102.1, read on the forward strand.
ATAAACTGCTTCAATTGCTTTTGATCGAAGCGACTTAATTCTTTATAATTAATAATTAGTCTTTCTTGTGTGCCGAAGTTAACTTTTGCACCGTCTGTTAATAGTTCAATATTGGTGATATCTTTTGAATTGTACGCTTTCTTTTTTCCATAGAGAGAATAATATCGCCAACTATCTCCGTTTACAATTAAGAATGGTTGAGACAATCGGATTATTCCTAAAATAACCAAAATAACTCCAACCGGCCAGAAAATTATTCCGATTCCAATAGACGCGACAAGGTAATAAAGTCCGAAGAAGAATAAAAATACACCACTTAAAATGAATATAGACGGAATCAGCATCGATCTTCTATAAACTGTTTCTCGTTCTTTAATTCTGTCCTTTGTTTTGTCAGAAATAATACCCACCGATTTGTAAAATGCTTGCTGTTGGCTCAAAACATTCGCAACGTATTGGTCGTTCACATTTTCTTCCGCTGCATCATATAAATCAACTAGTTGTTCAATGTCTTTTCTATTATAATTACTTTTCTCCGCTAAAGAATTGCGAACATTATCTTGGTCTTTACGATTAAGGTCCAAATAAAAATGTTTTTGAACCATTGCGTAGAAGTTCTTCTTTTGCACCTGCAAAAGTCCATGTGGATTCCTTTTTGAATAATAAATAGAGGTAATCGTCTCCGCAAATGCCAGTGTCATGTCTTTTTTCTTTTTGACATAAGGCACAACAGGTCGCTTTCTTTTTGACCTAAAAATAACGAAGAGCATTATCCCTAAAATTGCAAGGAGCATTGCTTTTAATAAGGTTGGGTTTTGAAAGAGCAAGGTTAAATAACTGTCGTCTCGTTTGCCTGACTCTTCTTCAACCTCATCATCATAGTTGTCATCATTATTTCCAAAGTTGTCAGATAATCGACCTAGTTCTAATAAAATGATGTCTTGATTTTTCGGTAGTTTATTCAGGGCGTACTCTGCATATTTATATCCATACATCCTCTTAACCTGATAGTTGTAAAACACGGTTGGCGTAGAAATAAGGTGGATTTTCCCTTTTCCATGGTTGATGCGAATGAAATTGTCTTGTCCTGAAATTTTAGAAAGTGACTTCTTTGCGCCATACGTTTTGCTCGTTCCAAAAGTGTTCCAATCTGTTGCAATGGTGTCATTCTGAAACAAATTAATCATCGGAAAACTTCTTTTGATTGTTTTTATTTCAATTTGAGAATTGTATTCAAAAGAAGAACTCAGTTTTATAAATAGTTCATTCTGAATGTTTTCTGTTAGGCTGTTATAAGCAAGAAAAAGCTCTCCACCATCCTCAACCTCATCCAGAATTAACTCGACCTCATCATTGAGTAATCCAAAATTATTACCAACAAATAGAAAGCTTTTCTTTTCTTCAGAACTGTTAATTAAGGAGTCCAGAATGTACCAATTCTTAGCAATCATTACTTTTTTAGAAGAATCAATGTGTGCTTTTGCCAAAGAGGTAAATAAAAATAAACCCAAAGGTTTCTTATCGTATAGCTCAAATTTCTTTGACCAATTGGAAGAAACATACGGTTTTCTACCATTCTTATTTGCGGTAGCACTGTCTCCTCCTGAAGAAAACAGCCAAACCATGAGCACCATTATTAAAATGATGCCACCAACTAATCCTATTTTGGTTTGATTATTCATTAACAGGATCTAAGGATTTGTAATAATCTTCTAATGTTGGCCTCAATAACTCATAAATATCTTTATCAATCTGATAATCTCCATACCAAACAAGGTCGTAAATTCTCACGCACTCATTAAACTGCATCGCATTGGGTCGTTTTCCCATTTCCATCACGTAGTGATGATTCGTTTTCTCTTTCTTCCAAAGAATCCAATTTTTACGAATCAGTTCTTTGAGAATAAAGGTAAAATAGATACGAATGCATTCTCTATAGTTCTCTTGCTGAATGGCCTGCTCCAAGCGCACTTCTAATTCTGACTTACTAATTACTTCGGGATTCCATTCATCCTCTACATTCACTACTATTTTCTTTTCGCTTGGTTTTCTATTCTTAATAATTAAATATGCAACAATGAAAATAGCTGCAAAAATGAGAATGAACAATAGCATTTTCCAGAAGCTTTGCGAGATACTGAAATCCCAATCGGGAAGGTTGAAGTCAATGTCTGGCGCATCAATATCCAAAGGATCAATGTCTATTTCAGGAATTTCTATTGGATCAGGACGTTCAACCGTTGGGTCAAACTGTAAGTTGCCACCACCACCAGAGGTTCCGTTTTTTTCATCTCTATCATCTTGGATTTGCTGCGGATTGTAATTGAGGTTTTTAGAAGAATTGCCGCCGCCTGAACTGGTGGAAACATAATCTTCATCCTCCATGTTTGCAGGATAGCCGCCGTACCAATCTTCAGGACCATCGTACTTGCTACTTTTCTGATATTTTAAATAGTCTTTCTCCGATTTCCACAACTTTTCCTTTTCATCTGTAGAATTTTGCCCAAACAAACTGAATGAGAAAACTATAAATGCGATATGTAAAAGAAACTTACTCAAAATCAATCTTTGTTTCCTGTGTATTACTTCTTTTTCCAAATTTCTCAAAGGAATCTCTGAGTCCGGTTGCTTCTGTTTTTTCTCTTTCTGTAAAATATCCAAAACCCATTGTGATGATAAGCAAAGGCAACAATGCAAGCATAAAAATGATGTACACAAACTGTCGGAAAAAATTAGCCCAAGCCATGTAATCATCTGTGTAAATCATTGCGATTCTTTTGACAAAGTCCGCTACCATATCTAAAAGGTCTCTCATTTCTGGTTCATTCGTCCAAGAATTGTGGATGCTAAAAACCAAAGCAATCGGTTGTAAAATAATGGTTGCTAAACAAACAAGTATTAGCAGCAAAATCAATGATTTACCATAATGTTGTTTACTGTAGCTGAAGCCTTTTCTAAATCGTTCTTTTAATTTTCCAGTACTAATTCCCATTGCTGCGGCATTCAAGTAAAAGAATGGCAATAGAAAAATTGCAAAGAGTAAGAGATACCAAGGTAATAGTAAACAGATTAGCACGAAAAGCAAATTCCCGAGCCAAATACCTAGGTATCTTTTCTTTAGATAATTGAAAAAACTCTTCCAAGAAAACTCTTCGTCAGTCGACTGCATTGCCCAAAAAACAGTTGAGAAAATCAATGCGAAAACAAAAGTCCAAATGGTGAATACGATATAATCTTGTCCGTTAATGAAGCAATAACCAATCATAAATTCTAACTGAGAAGCCCAATCATACCAGTATTGCGTTTTCTGCAACTCAAAATGATTGATGTCTTGTAGCACAACTAATAGTGCAATGATTGGAATAACAATGCTAATAAAAACGCGCAATAGTTTCTGAAAAATAACGCGATACATTCTAAAAGAATCCGCCAAAACTTCTCCAGAGCCTCTAATCTTATGAAAGTCGAATCCTTTTCTTTCTTGGAAATTACCAACTTCTTCTCGATCAATTAACTCTGGATATTTCCGTGCAACGTAAATTGGATAGAAGACATAGAAAAACAAAATTAATGCGAAAGAAAATAGAATCAATGCCCATTTTGACCATTCAGGTAAGTTCTGGTAATTATGCGTGACATAACTTTCTAAAAAACCTGCTGCAATGATAAAAGGAACAAGGCTCATCATAATTTTTAATCCGCGTTTGGTCGATAGTTGCAAAGATTGCAAACGCGTATAACTTCCAGGAAAAAGTAAACCGTTTCCTGCTGTTATTCCTGCGCCTCCCGCCAACACAATTGCTGATATTTCAAATGCACCGTGAATCCAAATTCCTAAGAAGCTAGTAATTAGCAATCCTTTGGCTTTGAAGAAGTATTGAAATGCTCCAAGCATTACACCGTTGTAAAACAGCATCATGTGCGTGCCAATAGTGAAGAAAAAACCGACAAAGAAAGTCAAAAACGCAACCTTCATATTGTTGGTAGTAATGTTGACAAACATCGCCATCTGATCGGTGTCTTCATAAACCTTTAGAGGGTTCCCATTTTGGATATTCTCAATGGTCATGTTTACATAACCGTCGCCCATCACAACCCTTGGGAAGTCAGGGTCTATCATTGTTGTAACAACTCCAATTAGTGCATACACACAAAATGCAACCAAAGCAAAGAGCAAACTTTTGCGAGAACGATAAATTTCAAGTGGCAAAGAAATTTTCCAAACGTCTAAAAACCTTCGAATTGATTCTCCTTTTTGTTTGTGAACACCTGTGTAAACAGTTTGCGCTAATTTATTCAAATAGACACGAACAGTTCTTCTTCGGTAGAATGTTTGGGCATAACTAAGATCATCAGTTATGTCCATATAGAGATCGCTCAACTCATCAGGGTTGTTAGATTTCGATTCATAGAGTTCTTCAAAGCGATTCCACTTTTTTTTGTTCTGTTCTATAAATTTAGTTTCTTTCAATCTTAAGGTTCAATTTTGCGAAGAGTAAATATAAGGAAATTGTGGATATAATTTGAAGATTAAAAAAATTGAAGATGTCTATTATTTTACTTAACTTCATTCTCCAAACAAACACATGACTAAACTATTTGTTTTTCTTTCTTTTCTATTCTTTGCAAACCTCCTATTCTCACAAAAAAAAATAGAAGGTGTCAACTTAGTTTCTGTTAAAGAAAAATTAGTTGAGACACACTTATCTCCTATCAAAAATATTCATGCAAAATGGGTGTCAATTGTGCCATTTTGTGACATTGATTCTTCTAATTCTGCTCGATTGATTTACAATCAACCTTGGGAATATTACGGAGAACGACTAGAAGGGGTTAGACAAATGGTTCAAACGGCACATTTATCTGGTTTTTCTGTAATGCTAAAACCACAAGTGAGAGAGTCTAATGGTCGTTATGTCGGGCATATTAATTTTCGTAAGAAAAGAGATTGGAAAACTTTTGAGCAAAGTTATCGTGCATATATTTTTGCGTTTATTGACATTGCCAAAGAAGAAAATGTCGCTCTTTTTTGCATCGGAACGGAGTTAGGTCGTTTTGTAAAAGAACGTCCGAAATTTTGGAAGAAGCTAATCAAAGACATCCGAAAAGTCTATAATGGAGAATTAACCTATGCTGCCAATTGGGATGACTATGAGAAGTTTCCATATTGGAAAGAACTCGATTATATTGGAGTGGATGCTTATTTTCCAATTTCTAAAAAGACAGCGCCTACTTATACAGAATTAGCCAAAGGATGGGAACCAATTGTTGCAAAAATGAAAAAAACGAGCAAAGAGATGCGTAAAAAAATTCTTTTGACAGAATTTGGTTATCGAAGTATAGAAAGGTCTGCTTTTAAGCCTTGGCTACATACTTCAGATGCTGTTTTTGATGAAAATTCACAAGCAAATTCTCTCGAAGCATTGTTTAGATCTGTCTGGAAGAACGATTTTATAGCGGGTGGTTTTTTATGGAGATGGTATCCTTATCATCCAACTTCTGGAGGTAAAGGAGACACAAAATATACCGTGCAAAATAAATTAGGAGAGGAAATCGTACGGAAACATTATGCCTTCTAAGATTTGTAACATTTAATTTTTAATCCGTTAAAATAACATGAAAATTCTTCTCTCCACTTTTATTCTTGCCTTTGTTTTTACATCTTTTTCGCAAACAAAACTCGATTCCATTTTTATTTATTTTAATGTAGATAAGTCTAATTCTCAGCACATAAAAGCTAATGAAATCTCCTATCAAAAAATTCATTCTCTTTCTTTAGATCAAGAACTAACACTCATTGGTTGCACCGATACAACGGGTACTGATTCTTATAACCGAGAATTAGCAAGGAGGAGAATAAAAGATGTTAAATCACACATTAACAATCAGTTGCTGGAGTTTAAAATAGAAGTTACTGGAGAAACGTCTGCCTTTGGAAGCCTCGCAAATAACCGATGTGTTATCCTTGTTTATGAGAAGCAAACATCGAAACCGATTGTACCAGTTGTAAAAACATTGGACACTTTAATCCTTAATTTAACCTTTGTCAATAACCAAGACATTCTTCTTCCTGAGTCACGACCTGCTGTTCAAGAGCTATTTGATTTAATTGATTCGACAGATTACGTTCAAATTCAATTACACGGTCATGTTTGTTGTGG
>JAJRQP010000103.1 GCA_024280195.1 Bacteroidota bacterium
AGTCCCATAAATACAGCGTCGTAGATGACCGCAAAGGTTAACCACATCAATATGGCGTATCCAAATCCTTTGATTTTATTATCAATAGAAAGTGCAATATTGTATGCTAATGCAACAAAGATGAAGTTCAAGAATGCACCTACAACAAGTAATAGTGAGAAATCAAAAACGGCTGATGATTTGAATAATCCATAAATAACAAAAGGGATTCCAATACCTAATACCAAGCTTAATGTCAAAGACAAAGATATACCAATGTATTGCCCCATAAATATCTTACTTCGCTTGATTGGTTGGGCGAGAAGTAATTCTGTAAATTCTTTAGAGTTGTAGTAATACATTACCCCAAATATTGTCCCGATTAATGGTGTTAAAACAACAATCACATTCATCAAGGTGATTACTGCTTTGTCTATATCGTTATTTAAGAAGAATAGAGAGAATGAAAGCATCAAATAAAAGATGAAGTAAACATAACTCCAGCGACTTCTTAATAAATCGTAAATGCTGTATTTTAAAATCTTTAACATAGTTCGAATTATTTTGCAACGGGTGTTTGGTATTGCTTCTCGATGAGGTTGGCGATTGCGTGTTCTAAATTGTCTTGTTCAGTTTGTTTCTTTAATGCTTCAACGCTTCCTTTAAAATAGATTTTACCATCTAGTAAGAATACAATTTCATCTGCCATTTCATCGACTAGACTCATAATATGAGTGGTGATTAAAATGGTCTTTCCTTTGGCTTTTTCTTTAGCAATTAATTCTTTTAAATGAATTAAAGCTATAGGGTCAAGTCCTGTTGTTGGTTCATCTAAGATAATTAGTTCACTGTCGAACATGAAAGTGAGAACAAGATTGACCTTTTGTTTTGTCCCTCCAGACAGGTTTCCCAATTTCTTATTCAAGAATGGAGTCAAGCCAAAAAGTTCAATTAATTCCTGTTCATTTGATTCTTTTGGGCGAAGATTTTTGACCATTTTTATCAACTCAATAACAGAAAGGTTACCAGGGAAGTTAGCAATTTGAGGCAGGTAGTTTAAATTATTTCTGTATTCCCATTTTTTTAAAATACTTTCTCCATCTAAAGCTATTTCTCCTTTGTTAGGGATAACCATTCCGAGAATGCACTTAATCAAGGTTGTTTTGCCTGATCCATTTGGGCCAAGGATTGCAAAAATTCCACCTTTATTAATCGTCAAATCTAACTCTTCCAAAACGGTTAGTTTTCCGAACTTTTTATGCAAGTTTTTAATTTCAATCATTCTATAATAGAATTAATAGGTTTCATTAATGGTTTTGTGTCAAGTAAGTTGTCTGGTGTGAAGACAGGGGAGACTTTCTCTGAGAAGTTGATGATGTCTACGAATAAACTTCTTAACAGAACAAGTGTTTCAGGAGTCTGATTCACTATGTAGGAGAATAGTTTAACGGGTCTGTGTGGAACATCTCCAATTCCGTTCTTGTCCAAATCATAGCCAGAATATTCACTCCAATAATTAGCCTCAAACCTGTTGTCGTTTAAGCGACTATTATAAGATAGGTCGAATGCATTGTGCTGAAAGTTATTGAATTCAAAAACATTGGTGTAACAACCTCCAGTGAATTTTAAAGCCCAACCATTTCGAATAAAGTGATTGTTTTTGTAGTTGATTCTGTTACATCCATCAATGTTAATTCCAATGGTATTTTGTTCAAATACATTATCTACAATCTCCGCATCGTATATTTCTTTCAATAACAACCCGTAGGATGCAGGTCCCCAGTTGAAATGAAAAGTATTGTGATGCATTTTTATGAACTTAGAGAACATTACAGCAACTCCTGCTCCATTAACCTTAAATTCATTGTGATGGTATTCATTGTTATTGGAGAACATGAAATGCAAACCATAGCGAACATTGTCAAAACTTGTATTATGAGAAATACTACTCTTATTAACGAATTCTAGGTAAATGCCATCACGCATTCCAGAAACTTTATTGTGTTCTATTCTGATATGTTTACATTTCCAAAGATGAAAGCCATTTCCAGAATTAGACTCTTTTACAGCATGACCAACAACCGTATTGTTTTGAAGCAACCCGTATTTACAATCTTGTATAATGAAGCCATAAAAGACATCCTCTAATTGATTCTTAGAAAGTGTAAAGTTAGTGCTGCCAGAAACGAAAATTGCAGCTATTTCTTTGGTGTAACTTATTCCAACATTTCTAAATTTAAAACCTTCGATAGAGAAGTTATCTGCTTTTATTGCAAAAATACTTTCTGATTTATTTTGCCCGTCAAGAATAGGGTAGTCTTCTCCAATGATTTGTATTGCTTTAGAAACCTGAATATTAAATTCTTTGTAAACTCCTTTTTTGACGATGATTTTATCTCCATCAATTGCCAATGATACAGCTTTCTTAATGGAATTAATTTTACAGCTATTGCAAACAGTAATTGTTTTTGCATTTACCGAAAGTTGAATCAGTAAGAATAAAAGAGTTAAAACTTTCATTTAGTTGCTTAGTTGCGTTTTAATTGTTTCCCAGTTGTAAACATTTCCTTTATTATTTCCTATGAATTCCTGGGCTTTTTTGTGTGTACTAAATGCAGCGAGATTTGCTCCCATAGGGCTCTTGATAGCTTTGCTAATAACAAAATTGGCATTTACAGCATCAATTAAGTTGCCAGGGTTGTTGATGTCTGAAACAAGAATAAATGCCATTTCATCTTCATTTTTATCGTCGTTCAATTTCATAATTAAACACTCTGCAGCATCAAAGAAATAAGCTCTCCCTTTTTTTGTGACGTATTCAGCAGCGTGACTTTTATCAACAACTGTCATGTCGCAATGGTGGCAGTGCACTTTTCCATATTGAATTTCTTGAGGTTCAACGGAGCAAGAAGATAAAGATATAAACAGTAAAAAGCCTATTACTATTAATGATTTATTGAAATTCATCATAAGTCAAATATACAAAAGAATACAAGTAAATTATTTTTTCTTAGCTTCTCTTTTCCCAACGAAGAAAGCAACAAAAGTCATTAACATTCCAGTAAACATAAACCAAGCTCCTGCTAAAGGATAGGAGTGAGCAGTAAAATTTAAGATATCTTTAGAGCCAAATAGTGGAGGCTGGAATCCCATCACAGAGCCGTCAGGATTTGTAAATTTCATGATTGCTTCAGGGCTTAAGTTGTGACCGTAGTCATATTCCCAAAGATAAAAATCATACATGCCAGCAATTCCAAGTAATGACATCAAGACAAACCAAGTCATATACAATTTATACTTACCCATAAAACCAATAACAATTCCGAAAAAAACCATTATTCCAATAACAATAGGAAAAATTTTAAACTCAGGAATTGTTTCAGGAATATATTGCATTCCAACATAATGGTTCATTAAATTGATGTTTTTAATATCAAATTCATGTGTATCTGTAAATTTATTTATGTGAATATCCATTCCTAATGGAATCGGATATTGAGGTGCCTCAAGTGTAATGTTCCAAAGAGGAAAAACGAATAACCCTAACAATAAGAAGGATCCGATAATCATTAATAATTTTGATTTTTTCATGTTTTTCGATTTATTTTTTTCTTGTAATAAAGGTATTGAAATCATTAAACTTTAAATGTAACTAATGATACATAACTTTTTAATATTCAGTTTTTTAATTTAAAAACAAAAGGCGAGTAATTCTTAATAGAAATTACCCGCCTTTCTGTACAACTAACTAAAACTAAAGTTCTTCATCTTCTCCAGGTACATCTCCATCAAGCGTATACTTGAGGGGAGTATTTGAATCTTTTGCAGATACTCTTACATAACCTTGCATTTCTTGGTGAAGTGCAGAACAAAAATCTGTACAATAGAATGGCCAAACTCCAACTGCTTTTGGTTCCCATGTGAAAGTAGTTGTTCTACCTGGCATGATTAACAATTCAGAAGTATTTGCACCAATCATTGAAATTCCGTGAGGAACATCATAATCTTGCTCCAAGTTGGTAACGTGGAAGTAAACTTTATCACCAACCTTAACTCCTTCTATGTTGTCTGGAGAGAAGTGAGAACGAATCATTGACATATAAATATGTACATTATTCCCTTCACGAACCACTTTTGTTTCTGCTTCGTTTGTTACTCTGTATGGATGTGTATTCTCTTTTAATTTAAAAATCTTTGTTGTGTTGCCTTCAATTTTTTCTGCGGCAATACCAGCAGCATAATGAGGTTCACCAATTGTTGGGAAGTCTAAAAGAAGTTCCATTTTCTCTCCAGAGATATCAAACAACTGTGCAGATTGACAAACTTCTGGACCTGTTGGTAAATAACGGTCTTTTGTAATTTTGTTCATCGCAACTAAGTACTTGTCATCTGGTGTTCTTGAGTTACCACCTGGTATCATTAAGTGACCAACAGAATAGTAAACAGGATGTCTATCAATAACTTTTAAGTCTTTGATGTTCCATTTTACAACTTCAGATGAAATAAAGAAAGTTGTGTAAGCATTACCTCTCGTATCAAACTCCGTATGAAGAGGTCCTAGTCCTGGTTGTTCTAATGTGCCGTAATTAACTTCTTCAAATTTGATAATCGGAATGCCATAAGCATCACCATCAAAAGCTTTATTTTCAATTGCTTTAATCATTTTTGAGAATGAATGTATTGTCATCGTAGCAGCTAATTTACCACTACCTACAATATACTCACCTGATGGGTCAACATCACAACCGTGAGGAGATTTTGCAGTTGGCAACATGTAGAACGCTCCTGGTATTTCAGAAGGGTCAACTACCAATACTTCATTCTCCCATTTAGTTGTTGCTGTATGAGCATCATCGTCCCAAGTGTTATGCGCGTAGCGAGCAGGTGTTTTTGTTCCACCTCCATTAGCTACATACTCTTCAATTTTCTTCCAGTTAATTGCAGCAATGAAATCTTTGTCATTTTGAGATGCATTCACTTCCATTAAAGTATTTGCTTCTTCGGTGTTATATGTTGTAAAGAAGAACCAATCGCTAGACTCACCTCTACCTGGGTGACATTTATCATAATCAAAACCAGGCATTTTAATCTGCCAAGCAATGTCCATGTGTCCTGTTTCTTTATCAATACTTAAGAAAGAAAGAGCACCTTTAAAGTTACCTTTCATTTCATCAATTGGCATATCTCTTTGTGGGAAAGGGACAGCAAATCTTGTTCCTGCAACAACGTATTCAGAATTTTCTGTTACATAAGAAGAACTGTGATTTCCTGCAGAATTAGGGATTTCAATAATTTCTTCTGTCTCAAAAGTTTTTAAACTAATTCTAGCAATACGGGGTGTATTGTTTTCATTAATAAATACCCATCGACCATCAACAGAACCTTCAGTTTGCGAAATATCTGGATGATGTGAATCTCCCCAAGGAATAAATCCGTGAGAGGTCATTAACATTGGTTTCGTTTCTTCGCTATATCCATATCCTTTCTCTGGATCTTGAGAGAAAACAGGGATTACTCTAAATAAACGACCAGAAGGCAGTCCATATACAGATAGCTGTCCACTAAATCCACCAGAGATGAATGCGTAGTGAGAATCGTGCTCTCCTGGAGCGACGTAAACTTTTTCAGCTGCATTCCCTGCGATTGCTCCGTTGTTAGATTTGCTAGATGGTCCACCACAACTCACCATAAGTGAAGTTGTCGCAGCAATTGCAAACATTGATATAATTGATTTTTTCATAATCTTTGTTTTTATAAAGTGTGATATTAATCTTTCGTTCTGATGAATTCTAAAATTGCTCTCGCGTCATCTTCTGTAAGTTGTTGGTTAGCCATTTGAGTGCTGTATTCTGCTAGTAATTCCATTGCGATAGGATCTTTTGTAATCATCTCTTCAGGGTTTAACATCATGTTCATTACCCATTCTGGAGAACGTCTGTCTAGTAGACCTGACAATGCTGGTCCTATGTATCTCTTTCCAAACTTATGACATGCAGTACAATTAGTTTTGTAAAGTTCTTTACCTTCGTCTGCCAAATCTGGATCTAAATCATCTAATTCAACTGAGGTGATAGGACCTATTCCTAAATTCGCCATGTCTCCTGTTGCTTCCACAACTTCTTCTACAGCATCTTCTACGTTTTCAGTTACCTCTTCTGTAACTTCGTTTACTACTTCTTTTGCTTTTTCTTCTCCGCTACAACTCGCAAAGAATAAAGTAGTAATTGTTAATAGGGATAAAATTTTAATTTTCATCTTTTTTTGTTTTAGTTAATTGTATTTATTTGATTATTCTGCTGGAACTAACACATCATCAATAACGTGTACCCAACCATTACTTACTTTTACTGATTGTAATACTTCGGTTCCTCCAACAAATACTTTTCCGTCTTTATATTCAACCTCTAAATATTTACCTGAAGCCATGTATAATTTTCTTCCTTTCTTAGCTTCTTTTTTGAGTTGCTTCATAGGATAGTTTGCTGGAGCAACATGGTTCACTAAAATAAAAGATAAGTCAGCTTTGCTTTCTGGTTTTAATAAACTTTCAACTGTTCCTTCAGGTA
>JAJRQP010000104.1 GCA_024280195.1 Bacteroidota bacterium
AATCTATAATTACGAAGAAATTAAAACAGAACTGACTAAATTAGGTCATTCTTTTTCTATGAACTCAGATTCTGAAATGATTCTACATGCCTACGAAGAATGGGGAGAAAAATGCATCGACCGATTTATCGGAATGTTTGCGTTCACTATTCTTAACGAAGTAGAGAACACTCTCTTTTGTGCGCGTGACAGAACAGGAGTGAAGCCTTTTTTTTATTACTTGAAAGATGGATTGTTTCTGTTTTCTTCAGAATTAAAGTCCTTTCATGAGCATCCAAAATTCTCCAAAGAAATTGACATCGATGCGGTTGCTTCTTATATGCAATACGGAAATGTTCCAACACCTCATTGCATCTTCAAGCATTGCAAAAAAATAAATGCAGGGCATTACTTTAACATTGACTTAAACAATGCTCCAAAGAACATTGAAGATATCCGACAAGTTCAATATTGGAATGTGTACGATTTCTACAATGCGCCGAAATTGGATTTAAATTACGACGAAGCTAAAATTCAAACGGAAGAATTGTTGCAATCAGCTTTCAACTATAGAATGGTTTCAGACGTTCCTGTCGGTGTATTTCTGAGTGGTGGCTATGATTCTGCTTGTGTAACTGCTCTTCTTCAAAAAGACAGGACGGAGAAATTAAAAACATTTACTATTGGAGTTCCAGATATAGGATTGAACGAAGCTCCTTATGCAAAAGATGTTGCAAAACATTTAGGAACAGATCATACAGAAATCAATTGCACCGAAAAGGAAGCGATTGATATGATTCCTGATTTGCCTTTCTTCTTCGATGAGCCTTTCGCAGATTCTAGTGCAATTCCAACAACTCTAGTCAGTAAAATGGCACGAGAAAAAGTAACGGTTGCATTAAGTGCAGATGGTGGTGATGAAATTTTTGCAGGTTATAATCGCTACGATTACATGATGCGCTACGGAAAGAAATTAAATGCTATTCCAGGGTTTGCAAGAAAATCAATGGTAGGGATTATGAAGAATGTTTCTTCAGAAAAAATTCCTGTCCTCAAAAACAAATACAACTTCCATAACCGTTACGAGAAATTGAAGAATGTATTGAGCAATCCTTCGAACGAGAATATCATGTTGAGTTTAAGTCAACAATTTACCAATTCTCAAATGAAAGAATTCATGGCAATTGATTTCAACGAGTTGCCGACTAGTTACTTGAGCAAAGAACTGACCAACTCATATTCTCCCCTTTCTTACATGCAGGCTATCGATTATCAAACTTATTTGCTAGATGACATTCTGCAAAAAGTAGATCGTGCAACAATGACGCATAGCCTAGAAGGCCGAGAACCTTTTTTAGACCATCGCATTATCGAATTTGCCGCAAAACTGCCCAATGAATTCAAATACCATGAGGGTGTAAAAAAGAGAATTGTACGAGATATTGTGCATCAATACGTTCCTCAAGAAATGATGGACAGACCAAAAATGGGTTTTGCTATTCCTATTGCCAATTGGCTCAATAATGAATTGAAAGACTTGGTGGAAGAATACATTTCTGAGTCAAAAATAAAAGAGCAAGGTATTTTTAATTGGGAATATATCGCTAAGTTGAAGAATGCTTTTTTTAATGGGAAGAAAGAATACGACACAAAAATTTGGTATGTGTTGATGTTTCAGATGTGGTATGGAAAGTGGATGGGGTAGAAGTTGACTCCTGTTAGGATTATGAATTGTGAATTGTGATGCTCATTGTGTGTTAGGATTATGGATTATTTTAAGTAGACTCCTGTTACAATTATGAAGTCGATAGGTTGAAATAGATTCTTTTTTCTAGAATTTATATGGATACTACTCTTATTTTTTCTTAGCTTAAATAAGACAAAATAAAAAACAATAATTATGTCTAAACCTAATTTAATTCATCAAAAGAGTTTCTTATTTGCCTTATCTACAATTGAGACATACAAAACACTGCTGAAGAAAAATGAATATGTTCTTTCTAAACAACTGCTCAGGTCAGGAACGTCAGTTGGAGCAAACATCCGTGAATCCAAAAATGCTGAATCCAAAAAAGATTTCATTCATAAATTAAGTATTTCACAAAAAGAATGCGATGAATCCATTTATTGGATTGAATTACTCTTCCATTCTCATTACATTTCAAAAGAAAAATATTTTGAATTACACAATCAAGCAACAACTCTACTTAAATTACTAAAAAGCATTATTATCACAACAAAAAGCAATCTTGCTAATAATTCTTAGTAAATTTCGCTTTATAAAACACAATAAATGTCAACTTCAATAATTCATACCCCTAACAACTGTCTACTTCAAAATGCTAACTTCAATAATCCATAATTCATAATTCATAATCCTAACAACTATCCACTTCAAAATGCTAACTTCAATAATCCATAATTCATAATTCTAACAAGAGTCCACTTCAAAATACTAACTTCAATAATTCATAATTCTAACAAGAGTCCACTTCCTAATTCTAACAAGAACCAACTTCAAAATGCTAACTTCAAAAACAGTCCTATACTTATCCTACGATGGAATGACCGACCCGCTCGGGCAGTCGCAAGTTCTCCCCTATCTCAAAGGTTTATCAAAAGCCGGGTATGACATCCATCTCGTGAGTTATGAAAAAACGGATCGTTTTAGGAAATTCAGAAAAGTTATTCAAGAAATTTGTGATGAAGCAAACATCAAATGGCATCCACAAGACTATGTGTTAGGTGGTGGATTAAAAACGACGCTGAAACAAGTTCGAAGAATGAAAAAAATTACCTTCTACTTACACGATTTACATAACTTCGATATTGTTCATTGTAGAAGTTATATCTCCGCATTATCTGGACTAGAACTAAAACGGAAGAAAGGAACAAAGTTCGTTTTTGACATGCGTGGATTTTGGGCAGATGAGCGTGTTGATGGTAAAATATGGAACCTCGATAATTTTCTGTACCGAACGATATACAAATTCTTCAAACGTAAAGAAATTCAATTTTTCAAAGAGTCAGACTATACGATTTCTTTAACCGAGAATGGTAAAAATGAAATTGAATCTTGGGAAGAATTCAAAACTGAAAAACCGAGAATTAAAGTAATTCCTTGTTGCGTAGATTTAGAATTATTTAATCCAAAGAATATTTCAGAAGAAGAAAAAGCCAATTCTAAAAAAGAACTAGGAATAATCGAAGATCAATTCATTTTAGGTTATGTTGGTTCGATTGGAACATGGTACATGCTTACTGAAATGATGGACTATTTTAAAATTCTGAAGAAAGAAAAACCCAACGCAATATTCTTATTTGTTTCAGGAGAAAATCCTCAAAAAATTAAAGAGCAAGCAAAAGAAAAAGGCATTGACACAAAGGATATCATTGTAAAATCAGTCTTACATTCTGAAGTTCCTTTGCATATTTCACTATTTGACATCTCCATTTTCTTTATCCGTTCTACCTATTCCAAAAAAGCTTCTTCTCCAACAAAGCAAGGAGAAATTATGGCAATGGGAATTCCTCTGGTTTGCAACGCTGGAGTTGGTGATACCGATGCAATTGTAAAAAAATATAACGCAGGAAAAGTCATTGAAGAATTCTCCGATGAAATTTACCAATTAGCAATAAATGACTCCAATTCGTTCAGTCGAGAAGATACAATTAATGGAGCAAAGGATTATTTCTCTTTGGAAGAAGGAGTAAAACGTTATCTTAGCGTTTACAAAGCAGTACATGAGTAAACGAATTCTTTTTCTCGCACCTTATCCTCACGAAGAAGCCCCCTCGCAACGCTTCCGATTTGAGCAATACTTCGATTTTTTAAAAGAACAAGGTTATGAAATAGAGATTCATTCTTTTCTCAATGAAAAAACATGGGAATCACTTTACAATCATGGATCTTTCTTTGCGAAAGCTTTCGGAATCATTGGGAGTTTTTGGAGAAGAAAGTTATTGATGTTTAGAATCAGAAAATTCGATTACATTTTCATCCACAGAGAAGCATCAATGATTGGTCCTCCGGTATTTGAATGGATTATTGCGAAAGTTCTCCGAAGAAAATACATTTACGATTACGATGATGCTATTTGGCTACCTAATTACAGTCAGCAGAATGCGAAGTTTCAAAAACTCAAAGCGTACGGAAAAGTTAAGAAGATTATCAAATGGGCGGATGTTGTCACAACGGGTAACTCATTCTTACAAGAATTTGGAAAACAATACAACAAGAATGTTGTGATTATTCCAACAACGATTGACCTAAAAAACAGTCACAACCAACCGACCAATCATTCTCATTCTCCCGTTAATATTGGTTGGACAGGTTCGCATACAACAATGTCTTATTTGGATTTATTAATTCCAATTCTCCAAGAACTAGAGAAAGAACACCACTTCACTTTTACCATTATTTCCAATGAAAAGCCAAACTATGATTTACAATCATTGCGTTTTATAAAATGGAAGAAAGAAACCGAAATTGAAGACCTATCTAGCATCAATATTGGGGTAATGCCATTAACAGATAGTGAATGGGCGAAAGGTAAATGTGGATTTAAAGCACTGCAATACATGGCATTGGAAATCCCAGCTCTTGTTTCGCCTGTTGGAGTAAATACCGACATCATAGAAGACGGCAAGAATGGTTATCTTTGTGCAACTTCCGAAGAATGGAAAGAGAAATTAAGTGTTCTTTTGAACAACCAGCAATTACGCGAACAAATTGGTAAAGAAGGTTATAAAACTGTTCGTACAAAATATTCAGTTGAAGCCAACCGCGACAACTACCTAAAATTATTTCAATGATTAAATTAGTATTTGCAACAGCCAACCAAAATAAAGTAAAAGAAATTGATACGCTTTTACCAGAGTCCATTTTATTGACTTCTCTAAAAGAGTTAGGTCAGAAAAAAGACATTCCTGAAACGTCAAAAACGATTGATGGAAATGCCATTCAGAAAGCCAACTTCATCACAGAAAAATACAATGTGAATTGCTTTGCTGATGATACAGGCTTAGAAATCAATGCCCTAAAAGGTGAGCCTGGAGTGAATTCTGCTAGATATGCAGGTGTAGAAAAAGATGCTGACTTGAACATTAAGTTAGTTCTAAAAAACATGGATGAAGTAACCAAAAGAGGTGCACAATTCAAAACGGTTATTGCATTGAACCTTGACGGTGAACAGCATTTATTCTTCGGAGTGGTAAAAGGAACCATTCGCAAGCAAAGAATCGGGCAGAATGGTTTTGGCTATGACCCAATCTTCGAACCTGAAAACTGCGGGAGAACTTTTGCTGAAATGACATTGGAAGAAAAGAATAAGTATTCTCATAGAGCTAGAGCATTTAATAAGATGATACGCTTTTTGAATTCCCGTTCGTAGTTAGACTCGTTCGCTTCGCTCATTGTTAGATTCGTTCGCAAGCGAACTCTAGACACGCCCTTCCAGCTTTAGACACGCTCCTTCGTCGCTCTTAGATTTGATTATGGCTAGAATTTTAGTTGTTGCTTTGATTTTTTCGATATTTAAAAATCAAAGCAACAACTAATTTCCCCAAAGCGAGACCAAGTCTAAGAGCGCAGCGTTTCTAAAGCTCGAAGAGCGTATCGAATAGCGTAGCGGTCTAAAAGCGACGAAGGAGCGTGTCTAATTCCAAAAAAAACTTAACTTTACATTCTACATATTTATCAACTCGTTTTGCTCTTTATTTCTTCAAAGAAAAAGCGACTAAAAAAGCACAAATGTCAAAAATCATTTATACTAAAACGGACGAAGCACCAGCTTTAGCAACACAATCGTTATTACCAATTCTTAAAACATTCACATCAGCAGCTGGAATAGAAATTGAAACAAGTGATATTTCTTTAGCAGGAAGAATCATTGCAAAATTTGGAGACTTCTTAAACGAAGACCAAAAAATTCCAGACGCGCTAGAAGAATTAGGTAAATTAGTTTTAGAC
>JAJRQP010000105.1 GCA_024280195.1 Bacteroidota bacterium
TCTTGCTGAATGGCTGTTTCGTAGGATGATTTTGCTAATTCTCTGTTATCTAAAGCAAGATAAGTTGTTCCTTTTAAAACGTATGCATTTCTATATTTAGGATCAATTCTTAATGCTTCGTTTACGTATTGAAAGGTTGTTTTAAAGTCTTGCTGGTAGAGGTAGGTAGAAGCTAAACCGACTAATGCTCTAGTGTTCTTCGGTTCTTTATGAACTACTACTTTATAGTTTCTTTGTGCAGTAGCAACATCTTGAACAGATCTTTCCTCTCTATTATTTAGCACTTCAGAATAAAGTAGTCGTGCTTCAAGGTTATTAGAATCTAACCTAAATGCTTTTGCAAAATCATTGATGGCAAGGTCATATGCATATTTGTCAAAATTTTCTGAACCTCTTTGAAGAAGTAAGGGTATACTATCTGGGTAAAGTGCTAAGAGGCTATCAATATCTACTACTATTGGGTCTTCACTGATTACCTCTGAAGGCTTAGTCTCCTTACATGAAAAAGCACCCAGCAATAAGAAGGCGCTTGTTACTAAAAAAATTGTTTTCATCATACGTACAAAGTTATTGTAATTTTCAATACGTCAGCTCTTGAAGAATAATTCCTTTGTACTAAAGGCTCAATGAGATAAATAATTGGTTGGTTTTCATTTAAATTGATAGAGTTTTGTAATTTTGTTGTATGCAAAAATGGCATAAATATCTTTTTCTTATAACGCTTCTTCTCGTCGTTTCTTATTCTTATGGACAAGGGTGTTCTCAGTGTAAATTACTTGCAGAACAAGGTAGTGAATTGGACGAAGCATCTTTTGGCGAGAATATCAATTACGGCATCTTATACCTGATGGCTGCCCCTTATGTGTTACTTCTTATCTTCTTTAGGAAGAAAATTGTTGGCGTTTACAAAGCTTTGACTGAGAAAATGTAAGGTTAGAACCTTCTTTTTCTTGTTTTAAAGATAGAATGATCTAGGTTTCTGAAAGAAAGTGAAAATTCTAAAGAACCTCCTCTATATGCCTTTCTTAATTCTGAAATGGTAACATCGTAAGAAATTCCAAATTGGAAGCCTCTCCAGTCAATCATTATAGAAGGGATAATCGCATCTTTATATCTATAATATGTACCTATTCCAAAGAATGCTTTTTGTGTATGGCCTGTGATTTTAGTTCCATTCTCAAAACGGTAACGAAGCATTGCTCCAAGAAGCGTTTCATTATGACCACTTTGAATAAACTGGACACCATTTACATCTAACGCAAAAGGACTTCCTGAGAACTCTTTAACAATACCAATATGTCCAACATACTTTCTATACAAAGGTTCTGCTTCTCCTCCTGCATATTTTAATTTTGGTTGATTTAAATGAAAACCTGAAACACCAATTTTTAACTTAAAATCACTGTTTCCTTGAAAAGAATTTTGTCCTCCATTAAATACATAATAAATACCCGCTGAAGCATCGATATACGTGAAAGAAACAAGCGGATTTGCTTCTCCTGAAAGAAGAGGGTCAAACCTTTCTCCATCCCATTGAGACATAAACGAAACATTACTTAACGTTGCTTTTCTTTGACCAAAACCACCTTGAACTCCCACAGAAAGAACATGACCTGACCTTCCCATTGGTAAAATACCTGACAAAGTTAAAGAACCTGCTTGGTTTCCAAATTTAGAATCTCCTCCAACATCATTAAACAGTAAAATACCTAAGCCTAAATGAGCTTTGTCATTGAAACGAGATTTACCTAAATTAACATCTGCTCCTATGGCAGTAGTCATAAACTGAGTACCTGCTCCTAACCATTGATTTCTGTGATTTATTATTACCCTTTCCCAACCATCGTAAACACCAACAGCTCCAGGGTTAATAAACATTGGTGTTTGGTTCGACTGTGCAAAATGTAAATCTTGTCCAAATGTAAACATCGATAAAGACAGTCCGAAAATTAAGTTTAAAATATTCTTCATTCTTATCTAATTAAAGTAATGTTTCCTGACAAAGTTTCATTTCTACCATCTGTGTAAGTAACTTCTACCATATATGCATATACTCCTGAATTACACGGTTTATTATCATATAAACCATCCCATTCAAAATCAAAATCCGTTGACAATAATATTCTATTTCCCCATCTATCATAGATAGAAAACTCGATACTAGCAACATCTTTTCCAACAATTATTGTGTAAATATCATTATTTCCATCTGTATTAGGAGAAAATCCTGTTGGAATATGAATGCCTGTGATACATACTTCTTGAGAAGCATTCGGGTCACAAACATCTAGAGGGTCTGAACCATCACTTACTTCTTGTCCATCTAAAATACCATCATTATCTGTATCGGGATTGGTAGGGTCTGTACCGGCTATAATCTCATCACAATCTGTTAATCCATCACCGTCAGTGTCAAGCGTTGATAATCCTACTGGATCACAAGGGTCAAGCGGATCTGAAGTTGCTCCGGCAGGATCGTAAGGTGTTGATGGGTCATCTACTCCATTTACTTCTTCTCCATCTGTCGCTCCATCACCATCCGTATCAGGGTTGTTAGGATCTGTACCTATTACTCCTTCTTCTGCATCAAAAATACCGTCACCATCTGTGTCTGTTTGACAACCCGGGAAGAAATCATCAGGATCACAAGGGTTTAATGGGTTACTAGTTCCTGAAGGGGTTAATGGAGTTGATGGATCATCAACACCATTCACTTCTTCTCCATCTGTTAACCCGTCTCCATCAGAATCTGGATTATTAGGGTCTGTTCCGGCTGTTACTTCTTCATCATTACTTAAGCCATCAGAATCTGGATCACAAGTGCCTCCAGAACTATCTGGATCACAAGGGTTATTTTCGTCAGAGGTACCTGTTGGTACAACAGTCGTTGCGGGATCATCATTTCCTGTTATTTCTTCACAGTCTCTATAACCATCACCATCTGTATCATCTGTAAATGCTCCGATTGGATCACATTTATCTAGAGGGTCTGTACCATTACCTATTTCTACACCATCATCAATTCCATCTCCATCCGTATCTGGATTTGTTGGGTCTGTTCCGTAGATGTTTGTTTCATCATCATTCGTAATTCCATCACCATCAATATCTGGGTTTATTGGAATAAAGAATGCAACAATATTCTCAACACCATTAATCGTTATACTATTCGTATCTTCTGTAATTGGGCTTGCCATCGGTCCTGTTGTAAACTCCCAATGATCAAACATATAACCCGTTGCTGGAACGGCAATTGTGTTGGTTGCTATTCCTCCAAAATAAGTTGTCGCCCAAGGATAACTTGGTGGCCAAATAGAATTTACTTTAATTGTTCCTGAATTAACTGGGTTTACATCAAAAGTTACGTTATAAGGTCCTGTAAGATTATAACAATCTATCAACCCCTGTTCAAGAGCTGCACATCTCGCGTTGATAAAATCTCTCATCTGTTGAACATTTGCCTGCCAACCAGCAACACTCCCTCCCCATCTAGCTATTTGACCTGTCATTTCTGGGGTAATTTCATTAATCATACTGTCCAAAAGAGCATTCATACTAGGACAAGAAAACGTTGTGTTAACTAAATCTACATATCGTGTAATGTAATATTGTTCTACAGTAGGGTTCTCATTTATTAATTTTTGTAAAATACCTGTATGACCTTGCCCTCCAGGATCTGGTAAATTCTCAGCATTACAAGGGTCTGCATTTGCTGACGGATCAGGTATTCCTGTATAATTAACATAATGTCCAAAGGTTGCGTCCATATCCCAAAGGGTATATCTCCATTTCTTTTTCGTACCTAGTGGATCCATTCCTCTCCACCAAGCTGTATTCCAATTTAACCAATCTTGGTTTACAACGTAAGAATTAATCATAAAATAATCTGCTAATGAAGCCCATTTCAATTGCGATTTAACGTAATCAAAATTTGGTCCTGGAGCCATATTGTTGGTCATAATGTAATTAACTAAAGCGTCCCAATCAGGTTGTGCATTCGGTGCACCATAATCTTGCCAGGTTCCTCCCCATGTTTTTAGATATTGCAAATTAAATTTGTCTTGGTCGTAATAATAATCTGTAAAATCATGATCATCCGCCTTTTCTCTAATTTCATAAACGCCCCAATACTGTCCGTTCAAGTAAACAACACAAGGCCTCCATGTTCTAACGTCTAGTAACATATCAGACCTTAATGAAAGTGTGTGAATAAATGCATCTCTAATATGAGCACCCCCCGTTTCAAATGGATAGTTATCACTTGCTCCAGGCTTTAACATAACTCTTTGAAAACTGGTTCTTGTTTTTTCTGGGAAAATTTGGTGATCTAAATCATCGTTGTATCCAAACTGATCTCTCATGATAAAATCAAAGCCTCTTTGATCATATGCCCATGAATCATTTCCATGTTTATTAAAATCTCCCTGACCTTCGTCAATAAAAGAACCGTCTTGTTCAAATAATTCAAAAGAACCTATTTTATTTCCTCCAAATTGGTTTCCATTCGCAACTAAATCAAACACCTCATCGCTACATACAGAAACCACAGGAACAGTATGTGTTACACCTATAAAATAAGAATTTGTTTCAACGAAACTTGGATCGTCAGCACCAAAAGCTCTTGCTCTTAACACTTGTGTTGAGTTGATATTAACTGGTCCTCCATAAACTGGAGAGGTTCCACTTGGATCAGAACCATCTGTTGTATATCTAATCGTAGCAGCTAAATCACTACAAGTAATTGTTGCTGTTTGCGCCGCTGGATAAAAACCAGGAGCAAGACTAATAACAGGTGTTGGTTCGTAAAAATTTTGTGCGCCAACGTTATTTGCGTTTGGAGTTGGTGTGGTAAACAACTTCCAGTCCGCGGCAGCATTGGTTGAGCGACCAACAGAGTGATTCCTTTGAGTAAGGTGGACTATTTTTAAAGAATCAATAACATTTCCAAAAGTATTGCTTAAAATTATCCATTCCCCTTGTGTTTGTTTTAAATTAAAATTAGTGTGTAGCTCTTGTCCATTAACTGTATTTTTACCAGAAGCAACAACCATTATAAAACCATTTGCAGGAATTGTTCCACTTGGAACGGGCCATTTTAATAAATTTGATGCTTTATCTGAAAGATAATATCCCGTTAAATTTATTGGTGCACCTGTTGTGTTATATAACTCAACCCAGTCTTCATTATCTCCAAAATTATCTACATACCCATTCATGTTAGAACAAGAATATTCATTGATAATAACTTGCCCTTGAAGAGAGTTGGGTAAAAATGATAAAGTGAGTAGTGTTGAAATTAATAAATATAGTCTCATATTTCTAGTATAAAATGATTGCATTTTTAATGCGTATTATGTAATATTAACAAATTGTTAACTATAATCATATCTTTGTAACGTATAAACTTGTCAAAAGGTTGTAATTCTAAGTGTTTATATTTACACCTAATTAAAAAATTAAAAACATGAAAACTTCAATTCTTACTCTTTTATCATTTTCTTTAATTTTTGTTTTTTCATCCTGTAAAAAAACTGAAGGCCCTGGGGGTTCTTCTACAATTTCTGGTAAAATTCATGCTGAAATTCATGATGGTGCGGGAAATCTTCTTGCAGATTATGACATAGCAAAAGAAGATGTTTATATCATATATGGTAACGAATCAAGCACTTTTGATGATAAAGTTAAAACCTCTTATGACGGAACTTTTAAATTTGATTATTTAGAAAAAGGAAGCTACCAAGTATTTGTTTATGAAAAAGACCCAACCATACCTGCGGGAAAAGTTGTAAAGATTATTGATGCTGAAATTACTGATAAAAAATCAACAGTAGATTTAGGAATTATTACCATCAATAAATGAAGTTTTTAATTTTTATTATATTATTCCTAAGTACATCTTTGTGTTCTATTTCACAGAGTAATGACTTTATGGTTTGGACAAAGGTGGGTGTCAAAGCAAAACTTGTTAAGCGCTTAACCTTTTCTGGGGAGTTAAATACTCGTATAGGAGATAAGGGTATAGAAACATTTTTTCCACAAGTTGGATTTGAGTATAAACTATTAAAGTGGTTGCGACCTTCTGTTGAGTATCGTTTTATCGTAGATAAAAATAAATATGGAAATTATAAATCCTCTAATAGACTTAATTTTAATGTAAATCTAAAAAAAAGTGTTTCTAATCTTGGTTTAGGTTTTAGAATTCGATACCAATATGCATTTAATAGAATTAATAATCAATCATACAATCCTGATTTTGATCAAGCAATTCGGTTGAAACCAGCAATTGATTATAAAATAGAAAATACAATCTTTACTCCCTTTATCAGTTCAGAATTTTTCTACGACCCTCAATTTGGTCCTAATGGTCCTGGTTTTTCGAAGATTCGATTAGGTGTTGGTTCTAAATTAAACCTTAAAGGTCCTCATTCTGCTTCAGTTAAATATCAATTAGATAAAAAATTCTACAACTATCAGAATGGTATAAGACATGTGATTGCAATCGGGTATTCTTATAAGATAAAGTAACTAGATTGCTTTTTCTACTTTAAGCCCAAGATCTAAAACCTCATCTACCACAGACTCTGTAATCCCCTGTTCTAGGGTAAAGATATAGTCTCCTTTCAATGGTAATTTTCTTTTTTTAAAATATAGAGATGTTTCTACTATGGAGCCTGTTTTATTACCCACCCAGACACCTTTATCATCTGTTAATTTAATTTCAAAAGGCTCCCTAGCTGTTGTTCCATCTGGAGCTTCTGTTTTCATAAAAACCCAAATATTGCTGTACCGATAATCGGTTGTTACTCTTAAGGATAAGGTGAAATTATATTCACTATTTACATCTTCAATATTCACCTTATAAGAAGGTTTAACATTTAGGTTCCACTCTCTATTTTCAAAAGAATAAACTTTTTCAAAATGAGGAACCTCTCCACATGAAGAAAGAATATAAAAAAGCACCCCTATTATAAGTGCCTTATTTAGATGCATCATTATTAGGCTTTTTATCTCCGTTTTTTTTCGCAGTTGGATTATTATTTCCCTGCTTTTTTCTACGGTTAGTATTTCTTCTTTTATTACTGTTGTCCGCTTGTTTTTTACTTCCTTCTTGTTTTTTATTTTGAGGTTGATTGCCTTTTGCTTGACCTTGTTTTCCTTTTCTGTTTTTATTCGGGCGTTTCTTTTTCTTCTTAAATAGCTTATCAAAACGGCTTAATTCATCTTGACCTACCACATTAGTATAATCTGGTTTAGCAACCTCCACTTTTTCAATAAAATCTGCTAAATCAAATGGCTTTTTTCCATCTTTATTGAGACGAATAATTTCTCTAACTCTTTCTGGTTTTAAAGGAACAAGTGTAGATCCTGATCCTTTGCCATCATCGTAGGCATACCACATTTCTTTCTTAAAAACATCTGTTTTTACGTGCATTGCGGTACCTTTTTCTGTTCTTAGCTTTAAATCTCCTTTTGGAAAAGCTTTTAGCGCGTCAAGATACATGTCCAGTTCATAATTAAGACAACATTTCAATTTTCCACACTGTCCCGCGAGTTTTTGCGGATTTAAAGATAATTGCTGATACCTAGCTGCAGAAGTAGAAACGGAGCGAAAATCTGTTAACCATGTTGAACAACAAAGCTCTCTTCCACAAGAACCAATTCCTCCTAGTCTTGCTGCTTCTTGGCGAGAACCAATTTGTTTCATCTCAATTCTCACTTTAAATTCTCCAGCTAAATCTCTGATTAACTGTCTAAAATCAACCCTTCCTTCTGCTGTGTAATAAAAAGTTGCCTTACTAAGGTCTCCTTGATATTCAACGTCAGAAATTTTCATTTGTAGGTTAAGGTTCACAGCAAGAGTACGCGACTTGTGCATCACCTCTTTTTCTAAAGACCTTGCTTTGATCCATTTATCAATATCATCTTGAACAGCAATACTTTTAATGCGCTTTGCCTCTGAAGGTTTAAACCTTGGTTCTTTCTTTTTTACTTGAATTCTAGCGAGTTCTCCAACAACAGAAACTACTCCTGTGTCAACCCCTGGAGAGCCTTCAACAACAACAACATCACCCGCTTGAAGGCTTAAGTTGCTTGTGTTTTTAAAAAATGATTTTCGGCTGTTTTTAAACCGAACCTCAACTATATCATAAGGAGCTTGTCCGTTTGGTAAAGCAACATTTGCTAACCAATCAAACACCTCCAATTTATTACATCCGCCAGAACTACAAGTACCGTTATTTTTACATCCGTTTGGAGTTCCATCTCCACAGTTGGTACAACTCATAGTCTATATTTCTTTGGGTTAAAAATACACATTATTCGTCTCTTTGTTCGTTTTAAAAAAAAAATTCACGAATAGAAAATCAACTATGCATTGTGGATATGTCTCATTACTTGAAAACAAAGGTTCGTGAAAAGAATTTTTGAATTTGCATTTCTCTCAATATAATAAACAGATTCACTGAATGATTGAGTCATACTCATAATGTTCTTTCCTGTAATAAATTTTGCAAAATTTTGTAAAAATGCATCTTCGTTTTCAGAGACTTTAGTAATTAATTCTCCTGTATAATTTCTTAAAATACTCTGCCTAAACATGTGTAAGGCATAGGTTAAAAACTGCTTTTGATTTTCTTTACTCGTCGCAGCAATTTTTTCTGACCAGGCAATCATGTCCAGCACATTCTTTTTATAACCAACCCTCATTAATTGAGTGAAGTTTTCATAGTTTAGGTTTCCTTCGGTTTCCTCATTTGCAATATTCATTGCTTCGATTAAATCTCCCTCAGACCTTCCTGCAATACTGTCAGAAACGGAAGAGGTAACTCCTTTCGATTTTAAAGCTAAATTAATCTCATCCCAACTTAATCGTGGAACCCTAACCACTTGCGTTCTAGACAGAATTGTTTGAATAATTTGCTCTTCTGACTCAGTAACAAGTATTATAAGGGTGTTCTTAGGTGGTTCTTCTATGATTTTAAGCAGTTTGTTGGCGGTTTGCGTATTCATTGTTTCTGCCATCCAAATAATCATCACCTTATATCCTCCCTCAAAAGATTTTAAGCTCAACTTCTTTATTATTTCAAGACTTTCATGAACGCTAATAATTGGCTTTCTTTCTTTTAGGTCTATTCTTTTTAACCAAGTATTCAAATCAAAATAGGGAGCACTAAACAGTTGATCTCTCCAAGAGCTCAGTAATGGGTTGGATGTTTTGTTATCTGTTTGAACAGTTGGAAAGGAGAAGTGTAAATCTGGATGTTGTAATTTTTCAACCTTTCTGCAAGAAGAGCAAACACCGCAACTGTCTTTTTCTGCTTTATTTTCACAAAATAAGTATTGAACAAATGCGATTGCTAACGGGAGTGTTCTATAACCTGGTTTGCCTATAAAAATTTGTGCATGGCTTACCTTTTCATTATTAACCTCATCAATTAAGTGTTGCTTTAAAATATGTTGTCCTTTAATTAATTCAAATTGCATAGAATAAAAGTAAAGAATTTTTGGAACTATTTTTGAATAGACGAGTACATTATAAATGAATTCTGTATATTTAGGATTATAATTTTTAGAAAAATGAAAAAAATTTACGTATTAGTAGCTGTTGTCTTAGCATCATTTGGATCTTTTGCATCCAGCGCAGAAACAGTTGTGTCTATTGAAAATATAGCAAAAGAAAAAGTTGATGTAGTAATTGCAGTAAGCAGTGAAGGAAAACCAGTAAAAGGAGCACTTGTTAAAATTGTTGCTCAAAGAATGGTAATTGGTGCTGGAACAACTGATGAAAGTGGTAATGCAACTATTTCTATTGCAAGTTATGGTAGTCAAGCTGTAACCGTAGAAGTTTATCACTCTTTATATAAGTCGCAAAAACTAACAGATATTAAGTTAGAAAATGGAAAAACTTACTCGTTTACGTTAAAAGGTAAAGGAGATTCTGTTGAGGAAATAACTGAAGAGTCAGATGTTCGTGTTGTAAAAACACAAGAACAAATGGAAAAAGAGAAAAAAGAAGCTGAGGAAGCTGTTCAACGTAAAGAAGACGCTATCAAAAGCCAAGAAGAGTTACGAAAAGAAGCTGAAGAATTAGTAAAAGAAAAAGAAAGTTCTCTTAAAGAAGTAGAAGAAGCAAAAAAGAAAGCGGAAGAAGCGAAAGAAAAAACGGAAGAAATAAGAAATAATTCAACAACCGTTTCTGAAGAGAAAAGAAAAGAAATAGAAGATGACATTAAATCTAGAGAAGAGGCTGCTAAAAAAAGAGCCGAAGAAGCTAAAGCTAGAGAGGAAGCATTAAAAAATCCTGGTGCCGAGCTTGAAAAAGCAAAGGACGCAGAAAAAGATGCTAAAAAAGAGTCTGATAAAGCGCAAAAAGAACAAGAAAAAGCGAGAGAAGAGGCAGAAAAAGCAGCCAAAGAGAAAGAGAAGGAAGCGGAGGAAATGAAAGACGAAGCTGAAAAAGAAAAGAAGGAGAAAGAAAAAGAAGCTAAAGAAGAAGAGAAGAAGGAAAAGGCTGAAGCTGAAGCTAAAAAAGATGCTGAAAAAGATGCTGAAAAAGCTGAAAAAGAAGCAAAAGAAGCGGAAAAGGAAGTTAAGAAAGCTGAAAAAGAAGCTAAAAAAGCGGCGAAAGAAGCCAAAAAAGCTGTTGCCAACCAAGCTAAATTGGATAAATTAGATGGTGCGCAAAAGAAGCTTGAAAAAAGTAGAAAAAAGCTAGAAGACAAACAAAAAAAGCTGGATAAGAAAATTAAGAAGGGTAAAGACCTTGAAAAACTAGCTGTTTCTCAAAAGAAACTAGACGAAGCAAATTCTAAATTAGACACTTCACAAGCTAAATTAGATGCTAAACGAAAAAAGATTTTGAATAAAATGAAATAAAATTCATTTATAAAAAATTTAAAAGCGCTCTTTATACGGAGCGCTTTTTTAGTTTTACATTATGTCTTCAAGATTCAAATATCTTATTCTAATGCACCTCATTATTTTTATATGGGGATTTACAGGGATTTTAGGAAAGCTAATTCTTTTAGACGCTGTACAAATTGTTTGGTATAGGGTTATTATAGCTTTCTTGGCTCTTGGTATTTATTTTGCAATAACTAAACAAAGTATTAAAACAAAATCCTTTAGTAGTTTTTTACAAATAAGCCTTATTGGATTGTTTGTTGCTATTCACTGGTTAACGTTTTACCACTCTATACAACTATCAACAGCTTCATTAGGAATTTTATGTCTTTCAACAACCACCCTTCACGTAACTTGGATGGAGCCGTTGTTAATGAAAAAGAAAATAAATTTACTGGAAGTCGTACTGAGCCTTGTTGTTGTTTTAGGAATATACATTACGAGCTCTGGGTTTAATGAAAGCGAATACAAAGCTCTTTTTTATGGATTAATTTCTGCGTTATTTGCTGCGTTGTTCTCTGTTTTTAACACCAAAATTGTTGAGAAAGAAAGCGCAGGGATCATTACTTTCTATGAAATGCTTTCTGCTTCTGTCGGAATTTCTATTTTTCTCATCATTATAGGACGGTTTAATTTTTCCCTTTTTGAAATATCCTCCTCTGATTTTTATTGGTTGTTATTCTTAGGTATAGTTTGCACCTCCTTTGCTTTTTTAGCGACAGTAATCGTCTTAAAACAATTAGGTGCATTTACTGTTTCGTTATCTATAAATCTTGAGCCTATTTATACGTTAATTCTCGCTATTTTTATTCTAAATGAGAATACTCTTCTCAGTGAAAATTTTTACATTGGTGCTGTGATTATTATTCTAGCAGTGGTGATTAATGGGGTTATTAAAGGCTTAGTTAGAAGAAAAAAGAAGCGTAAACCAAATGCTGCTTGAAGTTATTTCTAAGTGTTGATTCTTTGCATTATTCGTATATTTGTGTATATTCATAAACTAAAACTAAAAAAATGAGAACTAAGAACTTTATCGTCCCTCACGATTTTACAAGTGTGTCTAATATTGCACTTGATCATGCAATTGCTACTGCTAAACCGTTGGGAGCAGAAATATTTCTTTTGCATGTTGTTGGGAAGAATAAAGACATTGCAGATGCAGAAATAAAACTAGATGAAATTATAACATCTTATTCTAAAGAAGTTAAAATAACAACTTCTGTCCGTGTTGGTAACATTTTTGAAGATATTGGAGATTTTGCTGCAGAACATCATTCTGAACTTATTTTTATGGGTACTCATGGAACACATGGTTGGCAACATTTAACAGGAATGAATGCATTAAGGGTAATTACTCATTCTTCTGTGCCTTTTATTATTGTTCAAGAGTCTACACCTAAAGAAACGGGGTATGATGATATTGTTTTACCATTAGACCTAAATAAAGAAACGAAGCAAAAATTGGCGATTGTTGCAAATATTGCTAAATATTTCAACTCCAACATACATATTATCATTCCTGAAGAGAAAGATGAATGGTTATCTCACCAAGTAAAAGCAAATGTTCAATTTGCTGAAAAATATCTAGGCGAAAGAGATATCTCAATGTCTGTAAAAGTTATAAAAGGAGGTGGATTCGATAATGAAGTAATTAAGCATGCTGTAAGTATTGATGCTGACCTTATTGCTATTATGAACTTAAATAAATCAAATGTTTTAGGAGTTTTAACAGCTAAACATGAAGAGTTTATTATGACTAATGATGCTAAAATTCCTGTTTTAGTAATGAATCCAATTGAAGGAATTACAACTTTGGCTGTTGATTTTAACGGATAAAAAATTAAGTCGTGATTAAAACGTCAATGGTTTCATTGGCGTTTTTTTATTTATAATCATCTCGTTTTAACTTCTCTTTAATTTCTTGTAGGTTTTCCAACTTTTTCTTTCTCCTTGTTCTCTTTGCTGTTTTAGTAAAATACTTATGTTTTGTAAGAAAGTTAACTTGGATCTCATCCCACTGCTTTTCGTTTTCTATTTTACCGTGCTCTATTAGCTCTTTACATAACCTAGATGCGATTGTATGAAAATCATCTCTCCCGAGGTAGTCTAAATCTGCATCGCAAATGATTTCTTCTAAATTATTCTTCGGTTTATGTGGTATTTCTGTCACATAAATTAACTCCTTTATTTTTTCAATATGTTCTAAGGTATAACCGTAAAGCGGAAGAATTTCTTCTGCCATTCTTGCACCGATGTATTCGTTTTTCTCATATTGTTCAACAAAGCCAGCATCGTGATAGGTTGCAGCAGATTTTAATAAAAACAAACCTTCATCTGTTACATTTTCTGCTAACGCAAGTCGTTCTACAGCGTTTACAACGTCTTTTGTGTGAGCAATACTATGGTAGTGTAGGTTTTCTGATAATTGCTGCTCTAAAACTCTTACAATGTGTCTTTCTGCCTTGTAATAATTAATAGAACTGTAATGATGTAAGTTGACAATTTTGTGAAATTTATCATTTGGGACAATTCCTTCTCCTTTTAGAGAAAGTTCTGGTTTTATACGCTCAACCACATACATTTCCATCATATCTCTACTTTTCGTTTGGGCCTTTCCCGCATAACGACACTCGAAATACGGTTCTATGTTAGTATAGGTTGCCCCTGAAATGGTAACCTTACCCGGTTGACCATGCATCTCCATTCTTTGAGCACGGTTAACAGTTGCTCCCCAAATATCAAATGCTAAACGCTCACTACCAATTACACCTGCTGTTACTTCACCGGTATTGATTCCTAAACGCAACTCCCAATAATCTCTGTCGTTTGCAATAGCATCGTTCATCCTTTTTTGCATGTATGCTTGGATTTGAAGAGCTGCAGTTACGGTGTCAATTGGATTGGTTGTGTTTCTTACGGGAACACCTCCGGCACACATGTATGCATCACCAATCGTTTTTATTTTTTCAAGATTATTTTTAATGATGATTTCATCAAATTTTGTGAAATAAACATCTAGTTTTTTGACTAATTCAGAAGCGGTCATTTCATCTGAAATTTTTGAAAAACCAACAAAATCTGTAAACAGAACAGATACTTTTTTATACGACCTTGCCCTCGCTTTTCCTTTTTTCTTTAGTTCATCAGCTGTAGATTCTGGAATTATGTTCTTTAAAAGACGTTCTGTTTTATCTTTTTCTTTCTGAAGTTCTTTTTGTTGTTGAATTACAGTATTTCTTTCTTTTTCTAATTTCTTCTTCTGAAGTTCTATTTTCTTGTTTTGCGTTTTTATTTCTCTCGTTCGTTCATTTATTTTTATTTCTAATTGAACCTGTTCCCTTCTTGCGTCTGCTACTCGTTTTTTTATAATGAATCTAATAAATAAAGCTAAAAACAAAGCTGAGAACGCTATAAATGGCCATGTTAACCAAAATGGAGGAGAGATTCCTATTTTGATTTCTGCTGGAGAACTTGACCATTTTCCCTCTCCTAACCTAGCGTATACCTTTAAGGTATAATCACCATGAGATAATGAATTAAAGTGGATTTCGTTTTGCGAACCAATAATTATTTCACCCTCATCAGAACCTTCTAGTTGATACTTATAGTTTAAAAGTTCAGGTTGACTTAAGTCTGTCGGTTGAAATCGAATAGTAAAACTTCTTTGATTATAGTCTAAAAGTACCTCGTCTTTTAAAAAGATTGCCTCTCCATCCTTTAATTCTTCATCTTTATCATTTTCTAATCTAAACTTCGTAAAAACAACAGACACATCTTTTTTGTTGCTCACCAAGTTGTTTGGATTAAAATAATTGTATCCATAAATCCCTCCAAAATAAATGTCTCCTGATTTAGATTTCATATGGGCGCCAAGGTTAAACTCGTTACTCATTAACCCATCTATTTCGGTGTAGTTTTTAACTTGATTCGTTCGATAATTTAATTCCGAAAGCCCCTTATTAGTGCTTAACCAAAGTGTGTTTGCTTTTCCTGGAATCACAGCATAAACAACATTGTTTGGTAAGCCATTTGATTTATTAAAAATGGTTGCTTTTTTGTTTGTTGCATCCCATTTTATCAAGCCGTCTCCTATTGTCCCCAACCAATATAGCCCTGAATCATCTTGGTACATTGATGCTATTGATTCTTTACTTATCTTCTTAAGAATGGAATTATATACGTAAGGTTTAATAATTATTTCATTATTCTTTTCGGAGAGAATATTTAAACCTCCCGTACTGGTCGCAAACCAAATTGAATTATTATTGTCCTTAAAAACCATTCTACAAACACCTTTTGAAATAGTGTTATCTGTGTCCTTTGCTAAATATTCAAACGCTTCTATTGTATTTGTTTTACTATTAAATAACAACGCTCCATCTTTTGTTGCTAACCAATACTTATTTTTTTTCCAGTGAAGAATGGAGTAAATACGGTTGTGTTTATTTGCATTAGAACCTGTTATTCTTTCGTAAGAATAGTTCCCTTTTGTAATATTTAAGATGAAAAGTCCGTCAGCGCAACCCGCAATAATTTTATTTTTAGAAATCGCTTGTAGAGAAAGTATTGCCATTTCTCTTATGCCGGATTTCGTGTCTTTCGTTCTGTAAAACTGTCTAAAAACGCCTGTTTTTTTATCCATTCTAGAAACGGCTTTATCTGTTCCTATGTATAAGTACTGCTCGTCTTCAGAGAAACTCCAAACACTAGGTGTTGGTATTCCTTTTTCTGGTAACGCACTTGGCCCTATTCCAATAAAACTTTTTGATAAGGGATTAAAACTAGAAACTCCTCGTTGAGAACCAATCCAAAAAGTGCCGGATTCGTCTTTAAATAAA
>JAJRQP010000106.1 GCA_024280195.1 Bacteroidota bacterium
AAAGTTAACGAATATCAGAAATTGAAAAACAGCTATAATTTCACAGACGAGCAGGTTGTATATATGGGAGATGACATTCCTGACTACCAAGTAATGAAGCTTGTTGGTGTTGCTTCTTGCCCACAAGATGCCAGTGTTGAAATTAAATCTATTAGTCATTATCAATCGCCTTTTTTTGGAGGAAGACATTGCGTAAGAGATATTATTGAACAGACATTGCGTGTGCAAGGCAAATGGTTTTCAGACCAAGCTTTTGATTGGTAATTAATGCTGAACCACGATTCTTTTTCTTGCAACTACACCTTCTCCTTCTATCAACAGAATATAAACACCATTTTGCAACTCATTGAAATCAAGTTCTTTTGTTAGAGAAAAATCAACTTCCATTACATGTTGACCATTTAAAGAAACAACACTAATTTTTTCAAAGGCATTGTTATCCGTAAAGATATTTACCTTTCCACTAGATGGGTTGGGGTATACCCTCACATTATCATTAAATTCATTTTCAACGACGGTCACAACGTTATTAGTGCCAAATGCTCCTGCAACATCAGGATAAGCATCATTTGGTCCGATTTTGCATAAATAAATTTCATTACCTCCAGAAATTACATTGGTAGTATAGCCTACAATTATAGCAGTTCCATCACTTGTTGGGATAATTTGATTCGCAACATCATCGCCTTCGTGGGCAATCGTAAAATACGTAGACAAAGTAAAAGAATTATCGTATTTCTCAACAGCTAAATCATTTCCAATAGCATAAGACCATTGATTTTGAACTTTTTGAATCGCATAAATATTATTCATGCTTCCAAATCTAGTCATGTGTACAAATTCTTTATCACCAGGACCATTCCAGACAAAATCCAAGGCATAAACTCCAGACATATTGAGAATAGCAAAATATCCATTTAAACCATCTAATCCTGCTCCATAGTTTGTTCCAAACAATAGAATATCCGTCCCATTGAAATACA
Organism: Bacteroidota bacterium; assembly: GCA_024280195.1. GTDB lineage: Bacteria > Bacteroidota > Bacteroidia > Flavobacteriales_D > Crocinitomicaceae > UBA4466. The sequence goes on from JAJRQP010000106.1 coordinate 984, forward strand.
TTGTTTTGATTCGAGAATTCTCTGCACTTCCAAAATTCAATTCCCAATCGATGGTTCCATCGTTTCTGATTTGCATTGCCCATGACTTTGTTAGTGAAGAAGTAACATTGTAATATTCTCCAGCAACGATATAAGTTGTATCATTCAACTCTTTAATCGTGTGTGCAATGTCATCTCCTGAATCACCGATGGTTCTAGTCCACAATGTATCGCCGTATTGATCGGTTTTAACTATATAGATATCCTTCGTTCCATAAATATTTGAAGAAGATTCTCCCACCATCATTATCCCTGTATCAATCGTCATTACTGCATCATTTACTTTCTCCCAACCAGCACCGCCATAAGATTTCTCCCATTCAAAAACACCATTTGTATCCGTCTTCACTAAATAATAATCAAAACCGCCGTTACCAATTGAATTTGTAAAACCTGCAATGTAAAAACCAATGCTCTTCTTGTACAAAACTCTTCTGCCTGATTCTGACTCAGTTCCGCCGTAATGATTAGACCATAAGAAATTCCCCAATGAGTCTACTTTCAACAACAAAGCTTGAGAAGATGCAGAAAAACTACTCGAAGAACCTGTCACCACATAACTGCTATCTTCTAATTGCACAATTCCTTCTCCTTTATCTACACCATTGTTAGAATAGTAATTGAAAAAGCTGATCTGCCCAAAAGACAAATTTGCTAGCAGTACAAAAAATGATACTTTTATTAAATTGCCCATCTTAATTTTATAAATAATGATTCTCCGTTTGCTTTTTTAGAAAAGAAACCGATTAAATTTTCTGTTGCCAAACCAATTGAATAGTTACTAAACCTGACGCTAGAATAAAGTCCTGTCTTAAACTTACCAAAACCACCATACGAAACATTTGCCCCGACATTTAACCATTCTAAAGGCTTGTAATTTGCTCCTGCATAAATAAATGGAGAATAAATCAATGTAGGATACAAACGTAATCCGAAAAATGACTGGAGTTTCTTAGTGGAATGCTCATCAACGATTTTACCAACCTGAATAAAACCTGGAAGCATGATCGTTTTATTCTTCAGAGAACTTGTCACTCCTAGAGAATCTAATAAACTTAATGAATCACCAAAGAATGAGTCGTCACCAACTAGTTGATTGAATTCTAAACCGGAGAAGGTAAAAGTAGTATCTAAGCGATACACTTTTTGCTTTTCATACATATAGGCAAAACCGATATTTTGAGCCTGAAATTGAACAAAAGCAATCGTGTTATTCTTTCCGTAAGAAATTGGTAATTTAAAATCGATGTCCACACCAAATCCAATTCCTTGATTGAATTTATTTGAATTTGAAGTGCTAATTTCTCCATCCAACACCAATTCGATATTATCTCCTGCAAGATCTTGCGTCAATTCAAACTTCCGCATTTGCGCGTTCATTCTGCTACTCACATTGTAAACATTAAATGAAACACTCGATTTTGTTTTTCTGTCAATCAATCCAAAACCAATTTTTTGATAAGCCGTCATTGAAAGGTTGGTTCCAGAACCATCAATTGTTTCTCCGCGATATTGATCATTGCCATACATTGCTAGCCCAAAAAAATCTTTAGAATACAACGCACCAAAGAAGACATCATAACCTCCTTTTATGACATAGCCCCAATTCTTCTTCTTAAAAATTCTTTTATTGTAATTTCGATATTCAATTGATGCTAGACCAACACCACCTAGCCGATTAACTGCTCCGTGTTTTGAAAACGATCTGTCTTTCATTGTTTGATCAATGAAACCGCCACGAATGAACTTCGATGCAATGTCTTTTTCTATTGCAGAACTATAATAATCAACACCTCCATTAATGATTAGTTCCTGTTTAATCTCCAAAGTGTCATAACTGATTGGAAGTAACTGCGCAACTAAATTTTGCGAAAACAAAAGTGCCAATGAAAATACTATTTTGCTAAAAGTTCTCATTATTAAAATTTATTTTCTGTTTTAAACTTCGTCTTCAACTTGACAGCTAAAAATGCACCGAATGGAATGCTTTGTTGTTCTGACAACCCCGTAACAGGATTCGTAGAGTTAAACTTCGTTTCAAGCACCAATGATTTTACATTGTCGATCCTATTAACAGCATCTTCAGAAAGTACGAATCTTAATTCTGAATTCTCTACAAGCAAACCAGTTGTTGCGTCAATTGTTCCTGTAAGAGAAGATTTCAACTGTGAAGAACCTACAATCGTTGATGCTAAACTACCATCCTCATTGATTAGGTAGATTTTAATCTCACCAGAAATGGGAAAAGCATTACTTGCTTGAAGAATTAATTCTCCTGATTTAACTCTTGTCTTATTTGGATCTTGGTTTAACGAAACCTCAAAAGTATCTTTTAGAATAAGGTTGTCTAAACCAATTGCCAATGGCATATTTGCAGTGATTCCAATTTTTAATTTGCTTTGCGGGAAAATTTCATCCCAACTTCCCGAAGTATTTCCCCAAGGATTTAACTGCATAGAATAAGCAAACTTGTGATTTGCTCCCAGATTCTCTAAATACACCTCAATGTTACTGTTTGTTGAATTAAACTCAATGGTTTGTTGAGAAGGAACCAAAGTATTCCAAGAACCAGTTGCAGCATTCATGTTAATTGGATTACCAATATTTAGACTCGTCAAGCTGACAACATTTCCTGCGGCATTCTCATTGCTTACATAGTTGAATTTTGCTTCAGCATTTACTTTAATTCCATTTTCGATGTGGAACTGAATCGTCGAAGCTGGTAAATCAATGATACCATTTGAGACATTGTTCAATGCATCGATAAAAACATTGGAGGTATCCGCAATTATTTTATTTCCAAAATATCCTCTGGCATAGTTTATCTTGATATCTCTAAACGTAGCGTCTACATTTGTTATATCGGATGGCGTGATAGAAACACTTGGACCAGCAGGATCTGTAATAACTGTAATCTGAGAACGCAAGAAGTTCACACTCCCACCTGTTATTCCTGTCAAATCAATTTGATAACCTGCTAAATCAATGGATTCTTGAACCACACCTAACACTCCATTGCTCATTGCAGGAGCTTGGTATTGTTTTGAAAAAGTGACACCATTTTTTGTCACACCAGGTAATTGCACATCAAAAATAGTAATCGTAGGCAAAGGATTTTCAACCTTTACATCAATAAAACCTTCTTTTAGAAGAATGATTTTGAGCTGCACATCTGGTATGTTCATTTGATGCTCTTCGACAGAATTCACAAAACTAAAACCAGGTGACAAAGTCAATGCCGCACCAGGAATAAATTCTTCAGAAATTGTCGTATCAGGAATCGTAATTAAATCTGCAAGATTCAAATCAAGCAAGGTTCTGTTGAGGTCTAGTAAATAATCTCCCCCCGAATTTGTCAGTGTTGAATCATTGACCAACTTATCCAACGACAAGGTATCACTAATTAAGGGAGCACTCCAATCTGTTTCCCATATCGTTTTTTCTTTCTTACACGAAGAAAAAACCAATGCTATTAAAAGTAAACTAATTATTCTATTCATTCTTTGGTTATAACGTAGAATTAAGTGTTAAGGTTGGCTTTACGCTCTTTCTATTATTGTTGCATATCCTTGACCGACACCAATGCACATACTCACCAATGCATAACGTTTATTTGTTTTCTGTAATTCAATAGCTGCCGTGTGCAATATTCTTGCGCCAGTTACACCAAGAGGATGTCCTAATGCTATTGCTCCACCATTCGGATTGATTCGTTCATCGTTATCAGCCAATCCCATTTTTCGAGTACAAGCTAAAACTTGCGCTGCAAAAGCTTCGTTCAATTCAAGAATATCCATTTGATCTAAGGTTAACCCCGTTCTTTCCAATACTTTTTGCGAAGCATACACAGGACCTATCCCCATAATTCGAGGTTCAACACCAGCAACTGCCGCACCGACAATTCTAGCTAGAGGTTTCATGTTATGTTGTTTTACAGCATCTTCTGAAGCAATCAACAACGCTGCTGCACCATCATTTAAACCAGAAGAATTACCTGCTGTTACAGAACCGTCTTTCTTAAAAGCAGGTCGTAAACCTTGCAATGCTTCAATAGTAGAATTTGTGCGAATAAACTCATCATTTTTAAAGATCAAGTCGTCTTTTCTTCGTTGCGGAATGTTCACGGCAATGATTTCTTCTGCAAAGCGGCCAGATTCCATTGCTGCTGTTGCTTTTTGTTGCGACCAAAGTGAAAATTTATCTTGAGCTTCTCTTTCTATGCCATATTTCTCCACTAAATTTTCCGCAGTATTCCCCATACCATCTGTTCCGTATAGTTCTTGCATTTTCGGATTGATAAAACGCCATCCAAAAGAAGAATCGTGCATTTGTGCATCTCTCCCATAAGCTTTTGATACTTTAGAAATAACCCAAGGTCCTCTTGTCATGTTTTCAACACCACCAGAAATATAGATATCTCCAGCGCCATCTTTAATGGCACGAGAAGCATTGATTGTAGAAGCCATTCCAGAAGCACATAGACGATTGATTGTCTCTCCCCCCACTTGCCAAGGCAAACCAGCTAATAGTCCTGACATCCTAGCTACATTTCGGTTATCTTCTCCCGCTTGATTAGCACAACCAAAGAGCACATCCTCAATTAATTTAGGATCGAAATCAGTATTTCTGTTCATTAATTCTTTGATAACAATAGCGCCTAAATCGTCTGTTCTGACAGGTGCCAAAGTCCCTCCAAAGTTTCCAATTGGCGTTCTAATTCCATCTACGATATATACTTCTTTTGACATAGTTGTTTAATTTGAATGCGAATATAGTAAATTGTAAGGGCAATTGGAGCTTTCTAGTATTGGAGGGTTGGAAATTAGGATCTATACTTTTCCCACAAAGCTTTGCCATTTCACCTGTGAGAATTTGTCACTATTGTTATCTTTTACTTTTAGAGATACAATTGTAAAATATGTCAAGCTGAAAAGTGAAGTTTTAAAAACAAACGGTAGTGCTGGTAAATTCACAGCAAGTTTTAAGCTCAATGCTATAAAACTAGGCGAAGAAAATCAGAATACAGCACAAGTCTCAAGAGAACAAGTAGTTAAAGCTTCATTAATTCACCGTTAAAAACGTGAACAACAAAAAATCTCACGCAACAGATTTCTTGGTCATTGTAAAGTAAGAATGACTGATAAGCAACGTAAAATCACTAACCTAGATTAGCGTATGAAAATCACTTGATTACAGTTTTATTTCTTATATTGTTCCTTTAAATCATACTACTAATAACAGTTACTGAATGAAAAAATTGCTTCAGAAATTATCTATACGAGCTCAACTCTTTTTGTTCATTATCCCAACCATTGTTCTCATTGTTGGAATCAATTCTTGCGTTAATTACAAACGTTCTTCAGAGCTGCTATTACAACGAGAACAGCAAAAGAAAGAAAACATCAAAGAAGGAGTGAAAGAATTCGTTGACAACTATGACCTATCTCTTCAACTCCTGGAAAAAGACATCGAAGAGCGAATTTACGCACTGTATGATTCAATAGATAAATTGCATATTAGCAATATCGAAGAAGCTGACTTAAATGCCTTACGGCAGAAGTTGGGAATGGATTTCGATTCAGAAGACCTGTATATCATCAATCGTAATGGGATAATTTCAAATACAACTAAGACAACAGATCTAGGTTTAAACCTATTTGGGTTTGGTGACACGTACAAAGAATTTCTTCATCATGTTTGGTTAAAGAAAAAAATTATTATTGAACGTATTGCAACAGAAAATTATTCCAACAAACCAAAGAAGTATGCTTATCTTGCTATCAATGAAAACTCTATTCTTGAAATAGGTATTCAAATTAACGATATTGAATTAATCATTAATGATTTTAGCGCTAAGATTAAAAAACTATCAAATCGTTATTCCAATATAGAATCTATTGATTTATTTGGTGCAACTGAAGCATTAAGGGGGAGAAATAAAAATGCGGAAATAGCTGACATCTATAAGGATATTGCAATTCTAACATACGAGAACAAAAAAGACACCACAATAACAGAGTTGAATGGAACAACAAGATACATTGATTTAATGTTTCTAGAAATGCGAGAAGCTGAGTACTTTAAGGGATATGTTCTTCAAATTGTTTCAAATTCAAGTTTATTAGACACCTTGACAAATCAAGAATTTAAACGTTTTGTAATTCTTATGCTTTATTCATTGTTAATTACAGTGCTGTTAATCATGTTAATAACCTACAAAATTACAAAGCCACTCAATGTTCTTACTTCTAAAGTTGCTGAGATGTCGAGAACAAACATGTTAAAAGAAGTAAAAATTGTCGGTAATTCAAACACTACCAAATTAAGTAATGAGTTTAACATTCTCACGAATCAAATTAATGGATTTCAACATGCGTTAGAACGTAAAATTGACGAACGAACAGAAGAGTTGAATGGTAAAAATGTGGAACTTGAGAAATTGCTTTTAGAGCGAAATGTATTATTCAAAGAAACACATCATCGAATTAAAAACAATCTTCAAATTATTGCAAGTCTCCTTCGATTGCAATCAAATTCAGTGGTCACAAAAGAAGCAAAGGAAGCGTTTAAAAATAGTGTAGGAAGGGTGCAAGCAATGGCCTTACTTCATGAAAAACTACATCAAAACTCAAACTACATTTCAATAGAAGCTAATAATTACCTTTCAGAGATCGTCGAATTATTTCAAGATTCTACCAATACGCAAGTTGATATTCAATTGGAAGAGACTAATATTAACCTATCCTCTTCTCAAGCGATATCTATCGGGTTGATTTTCAATGAGTTTATGACTAACTCATTAAAGCATGCCTTTGAAGGAGTTGAGATGCCAATAATAAAAATTCAGTTAAAAGAAAAGAATAAAAAAATCACTTTCTGCTTATTTAACAACGGAAAAGAACTCGCTCAAAAAGAAGATGGTGAGGAAAAAGAATCATTGGGTATGATCATTATTGATTCTTTTACAGACAAGCTAAATGGGGAATATCGTTTTCAAACAGTTGAAGGAGGCGTAGAATTAAAAATTACATTCCCAACTGTAGATTTAGAAATCAAATAAATAGCAAGCTAAAGGCAATCACCACAATTACCCCAATTAAATTCAGCACAAACCCTGTTCTTGCCATTTGATTAATTTTTAACTGTCCTGAAGAAAAGACAATTGCATTTGGAGGTGTTCCTACTGGTAACATAAATGCGCAACTTGCAGCAAGTGTAATCGGCATGCACAACTGAATGATCGAGAAATCTGTTTGCAAAGCGAATTGAGCAACGACAGGCACAAAAACGGACACCAGCGCCATATTCGACATTATTTCAGTCCCAAAAATTGCAATCACAACCAACACACCAAGTAGAATGTATAATGGAGAATTCGCATAGTTCTCAAATACTCCCGTCAATTCAGTGATAACACCATTGACTTCTAACATCTTTGCTAACGCCATACCGCCACCAAAAAGAATTAAAATTCCCCAAGGCAAGTTTTTGGTATCCTTCCATTCTAGTAGTTTGGTTTCTTTCTTTTCTCCTGGTAAAAAGAAGAGTAAGATTGCTCCCAAAACAGCGACTCCTTCATCCGTATAATGTACTCCTAAGTACTTCGTTAAAGGCATTCTAAATGACCAAAGAACTACAACGATTGAAAACAAAATAATCACCCTCAACTGATTCTTGGTCCATTTTTTCTTCTCTTCATGCACTTCGTGTAAATTTTCTTTTCTTTCTTTCCCTAATAGAAAAAAGAAAAAGAAATAAACAATGGTCAGCATAATTAAACTAAGAGGCAATCCTACTTTCATCCAAGAGAAAAAATCTACGGTAATTCCAAAATTATCTTCTAATAAACCTGCCATTAAGATATTGGGAGGAGAACCAACAAGCGTTGCCATTCCACCAATACTTGCCCCGTAAGCGACCGAAAGCAACAAGAATACGGAGAACTTAGACTTCCCTTTTCTCTCTACTTTAGACAGAACAGCCATTGCCATTGGTAACATCATCAATGCAGTAGCTGTGTTAGAAATCCACATGCTCAACAATCCTGTACTTAACAAAAAACCTAATAAAATACGTGCTTTTGAAGTCCCCACTAATCGAATAATGCCTTCTGCAATTTGCTTATGCACATCCCATTTTTCCAATGCCAAAGAGAGGACGAATCCTCCAAAGAATAAATAGATATACTTATGCCCATAAGCAGCTGACAGGTGAGAAGGTTCTAAAATACCCAAAGGAATCGCTAAAACAAAAGGAAATAATGCAGTTACATAAATCGGAACTACTTCAAACAACCAAAAAAGAACCATTAATCCAGCTACTGCAATCGCGTACCAAAAGGTTGCGTTTTCATCTTTTGGAGTTAGAAACAGAATGGCTACAAAAATGAACAAGCCAACGGCAATAATCATTTTTTTTAAATTCATTTTATCCATAGGTATATCTCATCAAGTTCGGCATTGCATAAAAAAAGCGTCCCAACATTGGAACGCTTAAAAATACATTTATTTTAAGTTATTTCTAACCCAATTTGTTCAATTTTTTAATAAAGTCAATTGCTTTCTCTTCGATTTCTCCACGCAAACCTTTAAAATCAGCACTGTTTTTAGCACCATTAATCTTAGCCAAAACCTCAACTTGGTAATCTGCAGCTTCGTCAATAATTTTATTAGAAGCATCCATTTTCTTCTCATCAGCCATTTGAATTGTAAAACATTCTTCAACGATATCAAAAACCATTGCGTTTACATTCTTCTTTAATATTCTTTTACTTGCCATTGCGTTCTTTTTTTTTTACAAAGATAGTTTTTTTCTAGGGATGAGAAGA
>JAJRQP010000107.1 GCA_024280195.1 Bacteroidota bacterium
ATACATGTTGAAGTCCATGCCTGGAAATAATTTCAAATTTGCAACACGTGTATTTAATGCAGTATTCAATGTTAAATTCTCCATTTTGCTTCTGTACAACTTGTGGTAATTGTATTTAATCTCAACTCCTGCGATGCAAAGAACGGTGTAATTTGGCGATTTAAAAGCTTCAAAGTTTTCTGCAGAATACTTAGTACTTCTATTTCCTCGGAATAATTGATAATCAAAATAAACCGCGACTTCTTGCACCAATGCTTCTCCATCTTTCTCTTTCGTTGAGGCAATTTCAATCGCTGTGATTAAATTCTCTTTTCCATCTGTTCTGATGACCCCTATTGGTAGCTGAGATCCTGTTAAAATAATTGGTTTTTTTAACCCACAGAACATGAAACTTAATGCTGAAGCGGTATATGCCATTGTGTCTGAACCATGCAAAATCACAAAGCCATCGTAATCTTCATAGCTAGAATGAATCATTGTAGCGATGTCAATCCAATCTGATGGTTGCATATTAGAAGAATCAATTGGCTCAACCAAGCTCATGGTCTCCAATTCTACATCTAACCTCTTTAGCTCAGGAACATGGTCGTAAATTAAATTAAAATCAACATTAGAAAGTTGTCCTGTTTCCGGGTCTTTAATCATTCCGATTGTTCCTCCTGTATATATGACTAGAATTTTTGACATCGCTTAAATATTAAATATTGCTTTGGCATTTGATGTTGTAACTTGCTCAATTACCGTCAATTTTTCTCCGTAAACATCTGCCAACTTCTCCGCAACGTGTAAAACGTAAGAACTTTCATTTCGCTTTCCCCGATAAGGAACTGGTGGCAAATAAGGTGAATCTGTTTCCAAGATAATGTTCTTTAATGGAACTTGCTCCAATACTTCACCCAATTTAGAATTCTTATAGGTTAGCACTCCTCCTATTCCTAATTTGAAACCGCCATAGTTCAAAATTTTATCAGCATCTTCTTTAGTTCCTGTAAAACAGTGAAAAATTCCCGTCAGAGAATCATCGTTCAACACATCTAGAATGTCATAAATTTCTTGGAAAGCATCTCGCGCATGAATAACGATGGGTAATTTTAATTCTTTTGCCCATTCTACCTGTATAGCAAAGGCTTTTTTCTGTTCTTCAATAAATGTTTTGTCCCAATACAAATCCATTCCGATTTCTCCAACGGCAATGTATCTTTTATGGTCAGCAAACAAAAGTTCCTTCATTTTTTGCAACTGATTTTCCCAATCTTCTTTCACATTTCCTGGATGCAAGCCCATCATTGCTTTGCAATTCTCCGGAAACTGATCTACCAATGAATGCATTGCATCAATGGTATCCACATCGATGTTAGGGAGAAGCATTAATTCAACTCCACTGTCAATTGCGCGCTGAACAACCTCTGTTCTGTCTTCATCAAAAGCATCTACGTAGAGGTGAGTGTGGGTGTCTATGAACATAATGATTTAAGGGATGAATGATTTAATGAGACGTAGACTCTTGCCAGAGTGTTTTTTATATAATGGTTAAAATAACGAAATACTTAATCCGAGTTGAATGAGGTTTAATTGGGTGCTATTCTTGTTGGAGAACAAGGTATTGAAGTTATAACTTCCAAAAAGCGCAAAATTTCTAAAACCTAATCTAACATGTGCGGAATACGTTAATTTATTCTCGTCTGGAAAGCCAAAACGTTTGTTAAGTACTCTGTGTCCATTGATGTTAGAAACTTGTTTTGACAATAAATTGGCTTGATATCCGATTTTCCCTCCTACATGAACTTTAAAATGCTTCCAACTTTCTTTGTGGAATCTCAACTCAATTGGTATGGAGAAATTATTTCCAGAAAGTTTACTTTTTCTAAATACATCGAAAGAATCTTTTGGGTAATAAACAGTCGTCTTTGCAACATCATCAAAAACAAACTTATTATCGTGTCGAATGTTAATGTATTGGTGAGCGACTCCAATTCCAATAGAAACCGTGTTGCCTTTTGTTAATGGAATGTCAAAAATAAGGTTGGTGTTTAGTCCAATGGACGGCCCTGGGTTTTCAAATGGATTATTATCTCCTGCCCAATCATTATAAGTCACATCAAAAATAAGTCGATCATATTTTCTTGCTTTTTCTGTCTTTGCAGGTCGAACCCCTGTGTAGAACCACATAAACCCAGGTCTAAATCTAGAGATTTCATCTTCTCCTTGACCATCGTATTGCGCCATTGACGTGAACGACAACAAACAAATTCCAATAAAAAGTATACGCTTAATCATTCTTTATCTTTAATTCCCATTTCCATGCGCTAATTACGGCATCTTTCACCGTTTTTTTTGCTTCCCAGTTCAACAATCGCTTCGATTTTGAGACATCTGCAAAAATTTCAACAACGTCCCCTTCTCTTCTCGGTCCAAACTCCCACTTCAACTTCTCACCAGAAACTTCTTCGAAAGTATGAATAATTTCTAGAACGCTTGTTCCTTTTCCTGTTCCAATATTGATATTTTCTACTAAAGAATTCTTTTGCTCTTGCAACCATTTCACTCCACTTACATGCGCATTTGCCACATCGACAACATGAATGTAATCACGCAAGCAAGTTCCATCAATGGTGTCATAATCGTTTCCATAAACCGTGATTTTTTCCATTTTACCGATGGCTGTTTGCGTCACAACAGGCAATAAATTATTGGGTTTACCTATTGGCATTTCTCCAATTAAGGCAGAAGAATGTGCACCAACAGGATTAAAATAGCGCAAATTCAGAATTTTAATATTTGCTCCACTTTTTATCACATCATTAATGATTTCTTCTCCAATTTGCTTGGTATTACCATAAGGAGAATTTGCCGGTTGAATGTCCGATTCTTCGGTTACAATCTTTGCGTTTTTTGGTTCTCCATAAATGGTACATGAAGAAGAAAAAACAAAATTCTTGACCTTGTATTTAATTGCCAATTCTAAACAATTGACCAACCCTAAAATATTATTGCGGTAATAAGCCAATGGTTTTTGAACCGATTCGCCAACAGCTTTGTAAGCAGCAAAGTGAATGACTCCCTCAAAATTAAATTCTTTAAACACCTCTCCTAACTTTGCTAAGTCACAAACATCTACTCTACGAAGGGTTACAGAAGAAGCTGTGATTTTCTCTATTCCTTTAATAGCTGATTCTTCTGAATTTCTAAAATCATCGACTATTATAGGAGTATAGCCGTTCTCTATTAATTCAACAACGGTGTGCGAACCAATAAAACCAGCGCCACCTGTTACCAAGATGTATTTAGAAGTATCCATTGGTTCAAAGTTAAAAGAATTACTTTTAAAGCCGGCTGTCAATCATTATTTTCCTACTTTTAAAGTATGGATGAAAGAAAAAAATTCGACTTTAACCGACATGTTTCTCCTGCAGCTTCTCGAAAATACATTCTAAAAATTTTATTCTATGTTGTATTCTTAGGGGCATTGATTTATATGATTTTTTCGCAGACGAATAGAAAAGAGAGCAAAGAGGTTGAAATTGATGGAAGGGGTATCGTTTTAGAGTAATGGTGCTGGGTGAATTGGCAAAGTTTTGGTTCTAGAAGAAATCTCGAAGGAGTGGTGGGGTTTGTTATTCGCGGACTAGCGGGGTAACACAATTCTTACTATATCTCTTTTTAAAGACACAAATTCTTCTACAAATATATTTGGAAATCTGAACTTGATAAGCTTTGAATTCAAAGTGTCTAAAACAAGAAATTGATATGATTCACTATTTGGAATGTTAACAATGCTATTTTGATTAAAAAAAGCACTCCCACTTAAACTAATTAAAGAAGCTTGTTGTATTAACACCTCAATTGAAACAATCTCCGACACTCTACACATAACAACTTCATTTTCAATAAGTTCTAGTTTTTGTGAATCAATTTCATTTTTTGAGTTCATAAAAAAAATAAAATCATCTTGATTTTTCACTTCACAATGTGACAACTCAAAATCTAAATCACTAAACAGAGTTATTAGGCTATCCATACGCAAAGTATTATTTTGCTTATTATCGATTATATATTTTTTGTTTCCTTGGTCAGAATAGTCATTCTTATTCTCAACACATGAAAAAAACAGAAAAAACAAAACTATTACATTCAATCTATTTACCATGAATTCTTAAGTCTGAAATTCCACTTTCGTACGATTTTTTATCCCCAAGCTACCGCGCGAACCTTTCGCGTGGTCTTGGCTTCTCACCCCAAAAATTTTATCTAACCACAACAACTCCATCTATCATTCCTTTTTCTCCAGCATAATCAATAGCATTACTATAAAGATAATGTTCTGGACTAAAAACCAAACCTGCATCTACTGGATTACTGTGAATATACTTAATTTTTTCAAAAGTTACTTTATTGCTCCACAACTCAGTTGGTTTATTGTCATGTCGCCAAAATTGAAATCCTTTGACATTCGACGAATTTTCTGCCGATTTTTTAAACTGCTCTAAAAAAACTTTCTTTCTACTCTCACGAGGATTATCTTTAATCGCTTTTACTAAAGCTTTGCTTGTATATCTTTTAAAATTACCGAGAAGTTGCTCTGGCTTTATTCCGTCGACACTTCTAAATACCAGGTGAACATGGTTGGTCATTATGACCCAAGCATAAATTTCCATGCCTTTTTCTTTGCTGTAAAATTGTAAGTTATCAATTAGAATATTCTTGTATTCATTTCTTGTAAAGACATCTAACCATTCTACGACAGCAAAACTGACAAAATAGGCGGCTTCTGGATTGTG
>JAJRQP010000108.1 GCA_024280195.1 Bacteroidota bacterium
CAAAATGAAAGAGGAAGAAGAGGTTTTAGCTCATGGAATTAACCAGATTTGGGATGCTATTATTGATAAGCAAGAGAAAGAATTTGCTTCTAGAGAAATTGGAAGTGGATGGAGAAGAGAGAGAAGTTGAAGTTAGCTGTTAGCTGTTAGCTGTTAGCTGAAATAAGCTAAACCTCCTTTTCCCCAAACTTTTACATTGAACATTCGCTATTTAGTATTGGACATTAGAAAAAGAATAATAAATATTGAACATTAAATTCAGAACTCAAAAGGATTGGATTTTGCTTCGTGATTTTAGTCATTCCTTGCGCAAGGGATAGAAACGGCATCCTCCAATTTCAAATTGGAGATATAGTGGATAGCCCGACCTTTGGTTGCGCCCAGAACAGAAAACAACATTGAAACAATCAATTGTTAATATTTTTTCAAAATAGGCTCGTGTTGTGATTGAATCTTCAAAAATTCCTATTAATTTTACGAAAAACTTCAAATAAATGAATTTACACGAATATCAAGGGAAATCAATTTTGAAAAGCTTTGGCGTTTCTATCCAAGAAGGAAGAGTAGTCGACAAAGTTGAGGATGCTGTTGCTGCAGCGAAAGAATTAACTGCGGAAACAGGTACTGAATGGTACGTTGTGAAAGCACAGATTCACGCAGGTGGACGTGGTAAAGGAACGGTTGAAGAAACAGGTTCTCACGGAGTAGTTCTTGCAAAAGGAATTGACAAGTTAGAAGAAACTGTAAAAGGTATCTTAGGTGGTCACCTTGAAACTGCTCAAACAAATGGAGTTGCCAAAAAAGTAAACAAAGTACTAATCGCACAAGATGTATATTACCCAGGAGCTTCTGAGCCTTCTGAGTTTTACATGTCTGTATTATTAGATAGAGAAAAAGGAAGAAATACAATTGTATATTCTACTGAAGGAGGAATGGATATTGAAGCGGTTGCTGAAAACACGCCTGAATTAATTCACTCTGAAGAAATCAACCCTAAAGTTGGCTTGCAAGGTTTTCAAGCAAGAAAGATTGCTTTTAATTTAGGACTTTCTGGTCAAGCAATGAAGCAAATGACAAAATTCGTTTTTGCATTATACGCTGCTTATGAAGGTTGTGATGCTTCTATGTTTGAAATCAACCCTGTTTTGAAAACATCGGATGATAAAATCATTGCAGTTGATGCGAAAGTTACTCTAGATGGTAATGCATTGTACAGACACCCTGATTATGCAGCAATGCGTGATAAGTCTGAAGAAGACCCAACGGAAGTTGAAGCGGATGAGGTTGGATTAAACTTCGTGAAACTTGACGGTAACGTTGGTTGTATGGTTAACGGAGCAGGGCTTGCGATGGCTACAATGGATATCATTAAGTTGTCTGGTGGAAATCCAGCCAACTTCTTAGACGTTGGTGGTACGGCAGATGCTGAACGTGTTGAAAAAGCATTTAACATTATCTTAAAAGATAAAAACGTTAAGGCAATCTTAATTAATATTTTTGGTGGTATTGTTCGTTGTGATCGTGTCGCTCAAGGTGTTGTTGATGCCTACCAAAAATTCGGTACTTTCCCAGTTCCGTTAATTGTTCGTTTACAAGGAACAAATGCAAAAGAAGCGAAAGCTTTAATCGAAGCATCTGGATTGGACGTGATTTCTGTAACATTGTTGCAAGAAGCTGCTGATAAAGTGAAAGAAGTATTGGCTTAAAGTCAATCAATAATATAGTAAAAGCCTCGTATCTTGACTTCGGTCAATGATCGAGGCTTTTTTTGTTAAGCAAAACCACAAAAAAATATTTACCTTTGCCCTCATGAATTTTTTGAACAAGTATATGATTATCTATAAGACACCTGAAGAAATTGAAATCATGCGTGAAGCAGCGCAAATTGTAAGTCGAACACTAGGACTTATTGCAGAACACGTTGAACCAGGAGTCACTCCTTTAGAATTGGATAAAATTGCAGAAGATTATATTCGTTCTCAAGATGCCATTCCCGGTTTTCTAGGATTGTATGATTTTCCAAACACACTTTGCATCTCAGTTAATGATGCTGTGGTTCATGGTATTCCTGATGACAGACCTTTAGAAGAAGGAGATATTATTTCTGTTGATTGTGGTGCTATTTACAAAGAATACTACGGAGATCATGCTTACACATTTGCAGTTGGAAAAATTGCCCCAGAGGTTGAACAGCTTCTTAAGGTTACCAAAGAATGTTTGGATTTAGGTATTGCTGAAACAAAAACGGGTAATAGAATTGGTGATATCGGTTTTGCGATACAACAACATGCAGAAAAACATGGATACGGAGTTGTTCGCGATTTAGTCGGTCACGGTTTAGGGAAAACAATGCACGAAGAACCTCAAGTTCCTAATTATGGAAGAAGAGGACGAGGGAAAAAGATCCAAAATGGGTTGACAATCGCCATTGAACCTATGATCAATATGGGAACAGAAAAAGTAGTCCAACTAGATGACAAATGGACCATTGTTACAGAGGATGGACAACCAAGTGCACATTTTGAACATGATGTTGCTGTAATTAATGGAAAACCAGAAGTTCTTTCAACATTTAAATACGTTGAAGAAGCGTTAGCAAAGAAGAAAAAATGAGCAGAGAAGACAGGGCCATATTCACAGTTGCATTGACATTATTTATATATGCCTTTGCCTCTTTGTTGCAACTCGGTTCATTTATTTTTCCTATTCCAGTAAACAATCTAATTTTACTAGTTGTCGGTACGCTCTTCTTCTTCTGGAACAAAGAACAGGGCTTCGCTGCCCTACTCATTTTTCTTATCGGTTTATTATCAACTTTAGGGACGAGCTACTATTGGTCAACCTTCTTACCCGACGAATCAATGCGTTCTCTTTCTGAAAGCATGATAACAGATGTTTTTATGCTTTCTGCTTACTTTTGCATCATTCTATTTGCTATTAGTTCTAGTTTAAGGCAGAAGACATGGATTAGTTTAGCATTAGCCTCAGCATTTGGAGTTTTATTTATATACGGACAAGTTTATGATGAGTTGATATTTGTGGTGCTCAGTTATGCGGTAATGATTATTTCTAACATCCACAAAGCTGTTTTTCAACCACTTCACTTGATTTGGATTCTTCTTTTTATTCTAGAAGGAAGTAAATTGGCAACTCTATTACTCGCATAGCGAAAAATAATTCATTTTTTCTTCAAAAAAGGTTGTGCAGAATCTATCCTTTTGTTACTTTTGCCGTCCGTTCATTAAACGAAATGAGCTAAACGGAGAGGTGCCTGAGTGGCCGAAAGGACTTGTTTGCTAAATAAGCGTACCTCAAAAGGGTACCCAGGGTTCGAATCCCTGTCTCTCCGCTTTAATTGTTGAAATATTGTTATTTGTTTACAGGGATTGAAGCAGCTCTGACGTTTGCTACTCGAAAGCTGACTCTTTCTTATTGAATAATTTAAAATATTTCAATGAGAAGATTGCAGTTGTAAATAAATTCTTTATTTTTGCACTCGCATTTACAAATAACGTTTTGTAACAAATGCATTATTTATTGAGAGTTATAGTATAACTCGGGGTGTAGCGTAGCCCGGTCATCGCGCCTCGTTTGGGACGAGGAGGTCGCAGGTTCGAATCCTGCCACCCCGACCATTGGGGATGAGCAATCATCCCCTTTTTTTTATACTATAACGGGCCAGTAGCTCAGCTGGATAGAGCACCTCCCTTCTAAGGAGGCGGTCAAAGGTTCGAATCCTTTCTGGCTCACACTAAAGGAGAAATCGTCAAAATTGATGATCTCTCCTTTTTTTATGCTCTTCAAGAATCTTACTAACTCTGGGATTGGAGCAAATAACGAATTTATCCCTGCATCCTCACCTGCACTGCATCGTTCCTGCTGGTGGGGTCACAAAATCGGGAAATTGGAAGCATTCTAAAAAGAATAAAATAACTAAACGAAGTGATTTTCTATTCAATGTAAAAGCCATGAGTATTGTTTTTAGAGCAAAGTTCGTGGCTGAATTACGCAAACAAATACCCGATTTACCGCAGTCTTTTTACGATAAATTATTTAAACACAAATGGGTTGTTTTTGCTAAGAAACCGTTTCGAAATACAGCTACTGTTGTGGAATATTTGGGAAGATATACCCATAAAATTGCCATCAGTAATTACCGTATCAAAGACATTGATTATGTAAATAAAACCGTTACTTTTTCAATGAAAGATTACCGAAATCATGGGAAGAAAACCACAAAAACCCTCTCAACTAAAGAATTTATCCGACGATTTTCATTGCATATTTTACCGCGTGGGTTTACCAGAATCAGGCATTTTGGCATTTTAAGCAGTGCATGGAAAAAAGAAAAACTTCCAGCACTTCAACAAGCATTGGGAAAGAAAATCATTGCTAAAAACACGGAAGATAAAGGGGCTGTTTCTACTTTTTTAGGCAGGTGTCCAAGTTGTAAAAAAGGAAGACTTGAAACGCTTGTTTCATTTGATAGCAGAGGGCCTCCTGCTAACTATTTAAAACTGATTTTTAAAACCAAACAACCAATAAAATAAATTTTGCTG
>JAJRQP010000109.1 GCA_024280195.1 Bacteroidota bacterium
AAAAACATCAACTCACTCTTTGATCAATTAGAAACTAGAAAAGACATCGTCAATGTAACTTATGAAGAATCAGCCTTTGACGATTTAATTGATTGGAAATGGCTTTTTGCACTAGTTGCTATGCTTCTGAGTGTAGAATGGTTCATACGAAGGTATTCTGGAGCGTATTAGGTAGAGAATTACTAGAATTGTCTTGGGTGTTAAATCAAATAAGCATTAACTATTTTGTTAATGAATTATAATATTCTGCAAAACACACCGTTATAAAAGAAACAAACATAAAATGGTTGCCTATGTCGAAAGAATACATTGATTACATTGCTCCCAACAAAGAGTTTAAACTTGTACCAAACAAATTAACACTTCAAGCAATTCTGAATTATAGTAAGAGTTTAGAAGTTCAAAAAACCAAGAAGAACAAAAGAGTAGTTCTTAATCTTAATTAAAAAAAAATCCTGATGAAATTTCATCAGGATTTTTTTTGATTAAGATTCCTTATCTTACCATATTCTTGCAATCTTTGAAGAGTCATTTCTCATCTTATCATTCTCTAGAACTTGAAAAGCTTCAAAAAATTCTGGGCAATTCATTAGAGGACCATTAACTCTATACATTCCTGGAGAATGAGGGTCATTGGCGATTCTATTTTTTAATTCTTCATCTGTATAATTGATTTTCCATAATTGTGCATAAGCAATGAAGAAACGTTGTGCAGGATCAAAACCTTCTCTTTTAATTCCCTCTTTGTATTCCTTCGTTCTCTTGTAAGCATGGAATGCCAAGGTCAACCCACCGAGATCAGCAATGTTTTCCCCCATTGTCAAACTAGAATTAACACAGTGACCATCAATTGGACAGAATCCGTCAAAAGTTGCTCCTAATTTTCCTGTTCTTTCTTCAAAAGCAGTTCTATCATCAGCAGTCCACCAGTTTGTAAAAGAGCCATCTGCTGCAAATTTAGACCCCATGTCGTCAAATCCATGCGTAAATTCATGTCCGATAACCATTCCAATTCTCCCATAATTTACGGCATCTTCATAGTTTTCACTAAAGAATGGAGCTTGCATAATTCCTGCTGGGAAAGCAATTTCATTGAGCAAAGGATGGTAATAAGCATTCACCATATGAGCTGGCATTCCCCATTCATCTTTATCTACTGGCTTGTTCAATTTTTCTATGTTCTTTTTGAAAGAAAATAGTGCAGCTTCATTGATGTTGTGAATGTAATCCTCATTTTTAAAGTCTAAAGAACTGAAATCATTCCAAACTTGTGGATAGCCAATTTTCCTTCCGATAGCATTCAATTTAGTTAACGCTTGTTTTTTTGTGTCACCACTCATCCATTCAAGGTCATTTATCCTGTCTTTAAACACGACTAATAAATTGTCAATCAGCTCATTGATTTTGTGAGCAGCAACATCAGAGTAGTATCTCCCGACGAATGCTTTACCTAACAATTCTCCAAATTCTTGGTGTGTAATCTCATCTATTGCCTGTTCATTCAATGGTTTCATTTCTGATTTACCTGATAGAACTTCGCCATAGAAAGAAAAGTTTTTCTGAGCAAATTCATTGTTCAAATGTCCTGCATAGTGATTCAATAAGGTCCATTTCAGGTAGCTTTTCCATTCACTTAAAGAAACCTTAGATGTTAATCGTTCAATAAATTTCAAGAATTTAGGCTGTGACACAACTAGTGAATCAAAAGATTCAACCCCTAATTTTGACACATAGTTTTGCATGTCAAACCCACCTGTTGAATGATAAAAGTCATAACTTGAAAATTTATTATAAGTATTCTCTGGAATCCTCAACTCAGCAGGTTCCATCATGTTACTTGCTAAATTGGTTTCAAAATCTATAACAGAATGAGCCATTTTCTTTGCTTCATCATTTGAGACACCAGTCATTTGAAACATCTCTTGAATGTGAACTTCGTATTTCGCTTTGATTTCACTTTTATCTTTTGCAGAATAATAATTTTTATTTGGCAAACCAATTCCTCCTTGGCCAAAATAAGCAATGTGATTTTCTACATCTTTTAAGTTTTGACCAACACCAAAATTAAATAAAGAACCAACTCCAAGCATGTGATGTTTTGCTATAATTGCAGGTAATTCACGTTTAGAGATCATTTCATCAATTTGCAACAATTGCATTTTAATAGGAGTGAAGCCAAGTTCATTTCTTTTATTCATATTGATAAAAGATTGATAATAATCCCCTAGGATTTGGTTCGTAGAGCCTTTCCCTGTTTCTAGCTTTGATGCTTCTTCTAGTAATGAAGTTAACTTCTTTTTATTCGCTTGATCTAACTCATTAAAACTTCCCCATCTCGACTCTGATGCAGGGACAGGATTATTTTTTATCCAAGTACCATTAGAAAATTCAAAAAAATCATCTTGTGGACGAACACTGTTGTTTAGATAAGCAATATCAATTGTTTCTGATCTTCTTTGAGAAGTTGCAGTTTCTTCAACAACTAATTCTTCGGTAATTTTCTTTGCAGAATCGCAACTTAAAAAAGTTAAAACGGCAAGTAAGGGAATAAATGTTTTTTTCATAAGATTTTTTATTTGATAGGAGAGAAGGTCATTTCAACATGAGGGATTCCATCTTCAAGGTATTCATTTCCTGTAGAGGTGAAATTATGTCCTTCGTAATATTTTTCTAAGTGCTTTTGAGCAGAAATGGTAATGACAGAGTTTCCGAACTCAACGACTGAATAATCAACACATTTGTTCATTAATTCATGACCGATACCTTCTCCTCTAATTTCATTTTCTATAACAACTCGACCTATGGATGGAGAATCATACGAAATGCCTGGAGGAAGAATTCTAGCAGTTGCCACAATATTTCCTTTACCATCTCTACAAATAACATGATAGCATTTTTTATCTTTTCCATCTAGGTCTTGGTAGGGGCAATCTTGCTCAACTACAAAAACTTTTATTCTCAACGCAATGATATCATGAAATTCATTGATTGATAATTCATTAAAGTGTTTTATTTGCCAATTTAAGTGCATCGTTTTTAATTTTATGTTTGAATAACGCCAACATTATATGGCTTTTCTGCTTTTTTATGACTCGCCATTTCAATTCCCATTGAGATAACCTTTCTGGTGTCTACAGGGTCGATTATAGCATCTATCCATAATCTACTTGCTGCATAATAAGGAGAGGTCTGTTCATCGTAACGATTTTTAATTTTATCATACAACTCCTTTTCTCTTTCTGGAGTAATCTTTTCACCTTTCTTTTTTAGAGATGCAACTTCAATTTGAACGAGTACTTTCGCTGCTGCTGAGCCACCCATTACTGCGATTTGTGCAGTTGGCCAACCGACAATTAATCGTGGGTCATATGCTTTTCCACACATTGCGTAGTTTCCTGCTCCGTATGAATTCCCTGTAACAATTGTGAATTTAGGAACAACTGAATTTGCCATTGCACTGACCAGTTTTGCTCCATCTTTGATAATTCCACCGTGCTCACTTTTTGAGCCAACCATAAATCCAGTAACATCTTGCAAGAATACAAGAGGTATGTTTTTTTGATTGCAATTCATAATAAAACGTGCTGCTTTATCCGCAGAATCGGAATAAATAACCCCACCAAACTGCATTTCACCTTTAGCATTTTTTACAATTTCCCTTTGGTTGGCAACAATTCCGACGCTCCAGCCATCTACACGTGCATAAGCACAAACGATTGATTTACCATAATTCTTCTTGTATTCTGTTATTTTAGATTCATCGACTAAACATTCTAAAATTTCTCTTACATCATAAGGTTTGGATCTGTCTTCAGGCATAATACCGTACAAATCTTTGACATTTCTGTTAGGTGCTATACTTTCTTTTCTGTCAAAACCAGCTGTTTCAGAATGTCCAATTTTATCCATCAAGTCTCGGATAGTCGCTAAGCAATCCTCATCATTCTCAGTGTTGTAATCACAAACACCTGAAATTTCTGTATGAGTAGTTGCTCCACCTAAAGTTTCATTATCGATACTTTCTCCAATTGCTGCTTTCACTAAATAAGAACCAGCTAAAAAGATTGTTCCTGTTTTATTGACAATCAATGATTCATCTGACATAATAGGAAGATATGCACCTCCAGCGACACAAGACCCCATAACTGCGGCAATTTGTACAATTCCTTGAGAACTCATCACGGCATTATTTCTAAAAATTCGACCAAAATGTTCTTTATCTGGAAAAATTTCATCCTGTAATGGAAGATAAACACCTGCAGAATCAACCAAATAAATAATTGGCAATCGATTCTCCATTGCAATTTCTTGCGCTCTTAAGTTTTTCTTCCCTGTAATTGGAAACCAAGCACCTGCTTTAACTGTTGCATCATTCGCAACCACAATACATTGCTTTCCAGATACATATCCAATAACAATAACTACACCTGCAGCAGGACATCCTCCGTGTTCTTCATACATTTTGTATCCAGCCAGCGCACCTATTTCAATCTGTTCGCAACCTTTATCCAGTAGTAAGTCGATTCTATCACGAGCCGTTAACTTTCCTTTAGCCTTGTGTTTTTCTATTCTTCTTTTTCCTCCTCCTAGATAAATTGCATCCAATTCTCTTTCTAATGCAGAGATTTTAAGACGCATTGCATCATCGTTTTTGTTGAAGGTTAATTCTTTCTTTGAAATTGCCATTTAATTCTCTTGAAATTTGATGCTCAAATATAATCAATTCTTACTGTTTTTGACAATTCGATGTTAGTAGAATTTTGGAAGAGAATTAGTGATAATGTTTATCTTTGTGTTATGCAAGATTCGTATAGGTATAAAGGTATGAGGAAGAGGTTAATAACAGAACTTCGAGAAAAAGGGATTCAGGATGAAAAAATTCTGAATGCTTTTGACGCTGTTCCTCGTCATTTCTTTTTAGATACAACATTTGCTGAGCAAGCTTATTCTAATATGCCGTTTCAAATTGGGTCTGGACAAACAATCAGTCATCCTTACACGGTTGCATTTCAGACACAATTATTAAATCTTAAAAGAGGGGAGAAGGTGCTTGAAATTGGAACAGGATCTGGGTTTCAGACATGTATTCTTGCAGAGT
This sequence comes from Bacteroidota bacterium, assembly GCA_024280195.1. GTDB lineage: Bacteria > Bacteroidota > Bacteroidia > Flavobacteriales_D > Crocinitomicaceae > UBA4466. The sequence goes on from JAJRQP010000109.1 coordinate 5,099, forward strand.
TAGGTGTTAAGGTATTCAGTATTGAACGTCATAAAGAATTGTATCTAAAAGCGAAAATTATTGTGCAAAAACTAGGATACACTGCTCGATTGTCTTTTGGAGATGGCTATAAAGGACTACCAACTTACGCACCATTTGACAAAGTGATTATAACTTGTGGTGCCCCCTTTGTTCCTCAAGATTTGATTGACCAGCTTAAAATAGGAGGCATCATGATTATTCCTGTTGGAGAAGGTGCTGAGCAACAAATGAAAAAAGTAACGAAGCTTTCTGATACAGAAGTTAAAACAGAAGAGTTTGGTGTATTTAGCTTTGTTCCAATGTTAGAGAAAAAAGTGAAATAAAAAAAGAGGAACCTTTCGATTCCTCTTTGCGCCATAAATCTGTTACTTATTAATGACCTTTAGCGGCAAGATATCTTTCTGCATCTAAAGCTGCCATACATCCTGTACCAGCAGCAGTAACTGCTTGCCTATATCTTTTGTCAGCAGCATCTCCAGCAACAAAAACCCCTTCAACATTTGTCAATGATGTTCCCGGTTCTTCGTATTTAATATATCCTGTTTCATCAAGGTTGATGAAGTCTTTAAAAATGTCTGTATTTGGTTTGTGCCCAATAGCAACGAAAAATCCAGTACAAGGAATTGTTGTTTCTTCACCTGTTTTATTGTTCTTTACTAAGGTTCCTGTTACACCTTGACCATCTCCTAAGACTTCAACCGTATTAACATTATACATTATTGTAATGTTCTCTGTGTTCTTTACACGTTCAGCCATAATCTTAGATGCTCTAAATTCATCACGTCTGACTATCATTGTCACTTTAGTACACAATTTAGATAAATAATGTGCTTCTTCACACGCAGAATCTCCTGCTCCTACAATTACTGTTTCTTGTCCTCTGTAAAAGAATCCATCACAAACAGCACAGGCAGAAACACCTCCACCCATTTTTAAGTATTTCTGTTCAGACTCAAGTCCTAAGTATTTCGCAGTTGCACCTGTAGAAATAATAACTGTGTCAGCATGAATTTCTTTGCCATCGTCTGCCCAGCATTTATGTACATCTCCAGAAAAATCAACTTTCGTTATAAATCCAAATCTAACATCAGTGTCAAATCTTTTTGCTTGTGCTTCTAATTGGACCATCATATCAGGACCTGTAATTCCTTCAGGGTATCCTGGAAAGTTCTCAACCTCATTCGTTGTAGTTAGTTGCCCCCCAGGCTGCATACCCTGGTATAGCATTGGACTCATGTCAGCTCTTGCTGCGTAGATAGCGGCAGTGTATCCAGCAGGGCCAGATCCAATAATTAAGCATTTAGTTTTTTCTATATCACTCATATTTCTTTATTTACTTATTCTTAAAAATTCTATGACAAAAATAATTGTTTATTACTTTCTAGCACACATTAGTCAATAGAAAGATTTTATAAGTAGATAGATCCTTTTTATGAAAGTGGTAGAGACCTGTTTATTAACTAGTTATCAATACAGAAATCTATGACTTAGCCAGGCTGATATTATGGAAACCTTGCAATTGTAAAATAAATAGAAAATACTCTAGTTACTTTTTTGATTTCCACTAAAAGAAGCGTAATTTTGTAGCTGCTTTTTTGAGCCCAACAATATGATAGATACAGAACTGTACGAAGCTAAAATTTTATATCCTTTTCAGGAGAAAACAATTAATCTTATACTTGAAGAGTTGTCATCTAATGACAAGGATTTCAATCTATTATTCCAGTTACCAACAGGAGGAGGGAAGACTGTTATTTTTTCTGAAATAGCTAAAAGATACATAGCAAAAACGGGGAAAAAGGTATTGATCCTTACGCATAGAATTGAATTATCTGTTCAAACATCGAAACAACTAACTGCAATTGCTGTCAATAATAAGGTTATTAACAGTGAAGTTAAAGATATTCCGAATCAAGATGAATACAATTGCTTCATTGCAATGGTAGAAACTTTGAATAATCGTTTAAACGATGATAAAAATTTTATACAAAATGTTGGTCTCGTAATTGTCGATGAGGCTCATTACAACAGTTTTAGAAAAATCTTTCAATTTTACGACGATGCAAATATACTTGGAGTAACCGCTACGCCTTTAAGTAGCAACAAGGCGTTACCATTGAATGATAACTATAACAAACTACTTGTTGGTGAAAGTATTTCTTCTTTAATTGAAAGTGGATATCTAGCCGATGCAGAGTCTTATACGTATGATGTTAATTTACATGGATTAAAAATTGGTTCGAATGGTGATTTCACAGTGAGTAGCTCTGACGTCGTTTATGGAAATTATTTCATGCAAGAGAAGTTGTTATTTGCCTACGAAGAAGTTGCAATTGGGACTAAGACATTAATTTTTAATTCAGGAATTGAAACTTCGATTCGTGTTGAAGAGACATTCAAAAAGAGAGGGTATAAAATCCGTCATTTAGATTCTACATTTAGTGATAAAGACAGAAAAGATGTCTTGGCTTGGTTTAAAAAGACAGATGATGCTATATTGACTTCGGTAGGAATCTTAACAACTGGCTTTGATGAACCAACTGTAATGGCAATAATTCTTAACAGAGCAACAAGGTCATTAACTTTATACCATCAAATGATTGGTCGTGGTTCAAGAAAACTGCCTAAGAAAGATCAATTTAAATTGATTGATTTAGGTAATAATGTCAGGAGGTTTGGGGTTTGGCAAGATTACATTAATTGGCAAGATGCATTCAAATTTCCTGATAGATTTTTGGAAGCTAGACTGTCTGAGGTAGAAGATATTGAATTTGAAGCAAAATTTGAATTCCCTCGTGGCTCAGATGATGTTTTTGATCTAGAAAAGTTAAATAATTTCAATATTAAAGAAATTTATTACGACTGTATAGACAGTGGGAAGAAAGGGAAAGATGCAGTAGAAATGTCTCTGAATAACCATTTTGAAGTGATAAAAGATGCTGCAGAAGATTTTTTCCATGGACTGGAATTGATGGGAGTCTTAGGGCCTCACATTGAGCATCGATTAAAGCATTACACAAAGTGCATCACGAAAAGTACTCCTAATTATTATAAGTATTTAATAGAGACTTATTTACGTCAACTTCGTCAGAAGTTAAGGGCAAATCTAGATGATGAATAATCCTCACCTTTTAGTAAGAAAGTAATAATTCAGTAGTATCGAAAGGACTGGTTATAACCGATTGGTCACCAATTAAACTTGTTCCAAGTAAACTATAAGTAACCTTGTAAGTTGAATTTCCATCATTGATGCAGTAAACCGTAGTGTCAACTGCTCCAATAATACTTTGTTCCAAAGGACTACAGCATTCCAAACAATCAGATTTACCTACAATTCTTCGATACCTTAAGTTGTCGGATGAATTAGCAGGAGCAACATTTACAAAGCGTAATGCTACCCAAGATTTTGCGGTTGTAGAGTAATTTCGAATGTTATCACTTTCAATCGTCATGTCAGAAAAATTGATACTTGAATTGATTGAAAAGTAGTTCTGTTTTTGAATTTTTAATTTATACGACAAGACATTATCTCTCTTGAAAATAAAAGAATAAGTTCCATCAGAAGATGTTGAGGTTGTACCAATTAACTGGTCTTGTGTAGTTCCTGCTTCTATTGCGAAGAGTTGAATTGTTGCACCTCCTAGTGAGGTAGCTAATGACGTATCAGTTATTGTACCTCTCAATGTGAAGTCAGCCTTTCCTTTTTTCTTGCAACTTGAATAAAGGAGCGCGAAACTCAAAATGATTAAAATTACTCTCATAATTCAAAATTACAGATTTTT
>JAJRQP010000110.1 GCA_024280195.1 Bacteroidota bacterium
ATTTACCCAAGCAGCAGGAAGAAAACGAACTGTCTTCCCAAAGGAGCGTGATTCAAAATGATCAATTCGACCAAAAGGATTTGCCCCTACCGACAACCTCGTGTACAGTTGCTTTTTATGCAATCCTCCAATGAATGCGGAAATGGAAGTAGAATTATATAACTGAGGCTTATATAACTCCTCATAGGACCAAGACAAACCAACAGATCTTCTAAAAAAATGCTTTGAACCTTTGTAATCATTCCACGACAAGTTTGCATTATAAGTTCTAGAGTTATTGTTGTATAAAAAACCTAAATCATTTGGGTCATAGGTTTCACTTTCTTCTCCATAAGCAAAACCATACTGCCAAGTACCTGAAACTTTCCCCACATTGGTACTTATCTTATGACCAAAATTTAAGGAGTTATTCTCAAATATGGAAGACACTGCAAGTCGAGAAATAATTCGATACCGACCATCTACAGAGAATATTTTTGCTTCCCCAAGTGTCACATTTGCATCTTTATTTCCACCTTCCCTTGTTACATTAGTATTCACCAAAGAAACAGTACTATTATTCTTCAAATTTTGGGAAAGAACAAAGACATTATAATTCGTCAAAGGATTTGTTTCAAACTGCCTTGTTTGTCCTGAAGAATCCTGAATTGTTGCAAAAGAACGACCTTCGACTGCATTAAAAACACCAATCCCCAATCCTTTTTTAGTTCTTCCTGAAACCTTGGTTCCGTTAAGTAATTGAGATAATTGTGGATTACTGATCACCTCTTCCCCTTTAGACTCATCGACATCATCATATGCAGAATATTGGTTAAATGGAGAGCTTCCAATTCTCCGAGAATAAAAAATTCCACCGATATTGAACAAATCTGTTCCCTCTAGAAAAAAGGATCGATACTCATTAAATTTCACTTCAAAAGGCCCCAAATTTAGCACTTGATTATCCGACCTTGTTTGTCCAAAATCGGGAATCAATGTCATGTCTAAGGTAAAAGCATCATTCAAACCGTACTTTAAATCAAGCCCACCTGTTAATCTATTTTTCCATGTTTGCTTGTTTAATTTGGTATCGTAAGAATTTTCTATATATCCAGTGAGATATGGCGAAAATGAAAGCCGAACAGGAGATTTTATTCCCTTTACTCCTTCTAATTTTCCTGCTTGAGTTAACGCACCAAACACATTTGGATCGACAGGATTCCAATGTGAAACCTCTCTAGTTCTTCTAACTTTTCTTGCAAAATTAATGTTCCAATTTTGAACATCCGTATTCGGAAATCGTAAGGCAGAGAATGGGATTTTCATTTCAAAAGACCATCCAAATTCTCTTTTGGCAGCAACGCTTTTCCAAACTGCATTCCATGAACCATCAAGCCCTTCAACAAATAACAAAGCATCTAACTCAACTCCTGCTGAAGTAACTGCAAAACCAAAACCTCCAACATTGTTACCGTAAGGGTCAATCGAAACATCAAACCAATCAGCATTACCAGGATTATCTCGTTCGGACAATGAAAAACTTACTGAATCTGGAGAAGGATCATACAACTCTGCACCGATGTAAATTGCATTATCATCGTAATACATTTTAACTTTCGAAATGAATCTAGATTTCTCGCCATAAACAGGAAAACGAACAATGAAATCTTGTGCAATCTCAGCTTCTTGCCATTGAGCTTCATTTAAAAAACCATCTAACTTAAGAGGAGAAATGCTTTTTTTAATGTTGTATAACTTTTGCGTCAGCCCTGAAAAAGAGAAGAGAACAACGAACCAGAAACACAATGTTTTTTTCATCACACAAATACCAACTACAAAACTACAAAACTACAAAACTACAAAACTACAGAATTGTTTTATACAATTAAGGATGATAAGGTTATTTGGTGCTAATAGTTGATAAGCGAACTTTTAGTCAGAAAAAACTTACTCTTTGGATAAGCTAAACCCTAAAATGCAAACATCATCGATTTGCTCATTACCATTTTTCCATGAATTAAATTTCGATACTAATTCAATCTTTTGCTCTTTAAAGTTCATTGAATTAATTTCAAGTAACAATTCCTTCATTCTTTTGGTCGTAAATTTCTTATCTCTTTCTCCACCAAACTGATCTGCAAATCCATCAGAAAACAAGTAAATGGAATCATTTGAATATAATTGAATGCTCTTTTGTTGAAAATCTGTTGCGTAATCAAAATTACCAATTGGTTGCTTATTCCCTTTTAGTTCATACAATGTTTGTTCTTCGTTTGAAACAGAAAACTGCGTTTCTATCTTCTGTTGAGACTGGTTCCGAACGACCCATAAAGGATTATTAGCTCCCGCAAAACTCAATTCATTCTTTTCAATATCAATTACACATAGAGCGATATCCATTCCGTCTTCTACTTCCCCGTCTGAACTTTTAAAGGTTTCTATGACTAATTCTCTCGTTTTATTTAGAATATCAGCAGGGTTCGTTAATTCAAATTCTTTCACAGACCTATTCAAAGCATTGCTACAAACAACACTCACCATTGCTCCTGGCACCCCATGACCTGTACAATCAGCGACTGCAATCATTAATAAATCATTTTTCTTTTCAAACCAATAAAAATCACCACTTACAATGTCTTTTGGCAAGTTCATTAAGAAATTATTTGGCAATGAAGATTCGATTGATTCCAATGATGGGAGAATTGCCGTTTGTAGTCTTTGGGCATAATTAATCGAATCTGAAATGGATTGATTTTTTTCCTCCACAACTAATTTCTGATTGACAATTAACTCATTTTTTTCAGAAAGAATTGTATTCAGTTTTTTTCTTCGTTTATTCGTCTGAATAATAAAAAACAAAGAGGAAAACAATACAATAAAACCAATTACACTGAGGTAAATAATGTTTTGCTTTTTTGACAATTCTTTCTGGTGAGACAATCGTTCAACAGCAAATTCACTTTGTACTTTAAGGCTGTCATTGTAATTTTTTGTTTCAAATGTTTTTCGAATCTCTTTGGTTGCTAAATCTTGTCGTTTTTTCTTATTGTTCGTTTTTTCTTCATAGTCAATTGACTTTTTAATCGTTTCAAAGGCTTCTTTATAATTGCCAATTCTGGATAAATGCTTTGCTTTCAGTTGATAATACTTCCATTTCAAATCAACAAAACCATTTCCCTCAATAATATCATGAACGTGAACAAGAACATTCTGCACAGAATCTGCAGACAATGTATTCATACCTACATCAATAATATCAAGATATACTCTTGCTTCAAAATCAACATCTCCTATTTCTTTCCTTATACTTAACGCTTCGGCAAACATTTGCATTCTTTTCCCCTTAGAAAGAGAGGTGCTATCCATTGAAGCATACGTTTGAAGACTTGAGGAATAACCGTATGGATAAGACTCAACTTTATAAATCTCAATTGCTTGTTTAAAATAATATTCAGCACTATCACGGATGGACTTCGCTTTATAAATTGCTCCAAGCGTATTATATGAAATAGCAACATCAATTTTATGCCCTACCTTTTTTTCAAATTCTAAGCTTTCATATTCGTACTTTAACGCCAAATCATAGAGCTTCACTTCAGCGTAAATCGAACCAATATTATGCAATGCATACGTTTTTCCTTCTACTGCATTATCATACGCATCAACTGAGGCTTCATCATTCTCCAATATCTTTTCATTCTCTTTTAGAGAACGGAATTGATAATCTAAGCTGCTTTCAAAATCATTGATATCCAAATAGGAGTTCCCTATATTACCATACATATTAGCCACTCCTTGCTGGTCTTTTGCTCGTTCAAAGAAATCTAAGGCTTTGAAAAACGCATCATTCGACTGTTGATAAAATGACTTATCTTGCAAGAACCAACCTTGAAATTGATAAGCGAGGCCAATTAAGCGAGGAGAGTTACTTCTTTTTGCATAATACAATCCTGAATCTACATGGATTCTTGCTTTTAACGAATCTTCGTATTCAAAATCTTGAAATAAAGAAAAATGTTTGAGCGCAAGTACAGAATCATTCTTTTGCGCAAATGAAAATAGCGCACCAATAAAAATGATTGTAAATAATAGAAGTGATTTCATTTGCAAAGGTTATTCAACACAATATACTACTATATATTTTAACTTTACGATTAAAGTTGGTCTGACAATTCAAATTAAGTAAATTTGGTACAGAAAATGTACGAACCAAAATAAAAAAACATATGTTATCTATTAAATTCTTTACAAGTATTGCCATTTTGTCAATTTCTTTAACAGCAAGCTCTCAAAAAGATAAAGGTTATGAGAGAATCTATTACAATACACCTGAAGTATTTAGTAATGATGAATTCAACATGGAAGTCAAAAATATTGTATCGCAGAAAGATCATTGTAAAATGAATTTCAAAATAGCGAACAATACCAGCGATTATTTACTAGTTGTTCCAAATGACACAAAAGTTAAGTATGCTTCAGAAGAATTTAGTCCGAAGATGAAGGAGTATTTTATTAAACCCAATAAATCAAAAACAAAAACACTTCTTGTAAATGGAGGAGATCGTTTTTTAAAGGATAACTTCCTGCTTCAGTCAGCTTCGATTTACAAAATATCATTGGATGATGAGAAAATAGAAACTACTGATTTTCAATTGCCCGCATCAAAAAACAACTTTACAACAGGTGACTTTAAAATTATTCTTAAAAAGTATGATGCATCTACCAAGGAAGCAAAAGCTGTTTTTGAAGTAAGTTACTCTGGAAATGATATTGGGGTGATTATTCCTTCTAATCTTTCTGTTACTGCGACAAGAAAGAAATCTGACCAACTCGTAACTTATGCCAACGACAATAAAAAATCTGAGCCTTTAATTCTTCGCAAAGGGGAAAAAACAAAATTTAGTGCAGTATTCCATATACCTGGAAAAATTGTTGACATGCAATTTGCAACCATGCAAATCAACTGGAATAATACATTCTCTGAAACAAAACCTGTGCTCTTAGAAAAGCCAGAGTTCAAAATTGAGATCAACCAAGCACTGACAGAAGAAAAAAAATAAACCATCAATAATTAAATGAAGGGCAGATTAATTTCTGTCCTTTTTTTTACACCTCAATTCCATTCATCACATAATTCATCTTGCTAGCATTATTTTGATTAAGTTTATCCTTCAAGAAAAATAAACTCAAGATTATGAATGTTTTAAAAATTTCCATCCTTCTCGTTCTTTTGTTCAGTATTACTGATGTTTCTGCTCAACGTAGAAAGAAAAAGAAAAAAGATCCTGTAAAAAAAGAGCAAAAAGACAGTACTAAAAAAATTAGTGATGTCACTAAAAAATCAAAAAAGTTTGAAGGATTATTTACCATCTACCAAGACAGTACAGATGGTTCTATCAAAATGGAAATTAAAAAAGAACAACTCAATCAAGAGTTCATTTATTTTAGTCAAAGTGCTGATGGAGTTGTATCTGTAAGAGGTTTCAGGGGAAACTATAGAGGGTCTAAAATCATTCGCATTCAACGTTACTTTAATAAAATTGAATTCGTAGCGATTAATACATCTTCTTATTTTGATCCAGAGAATGCAATTTCTAAATCTTCTGATGCAAATATGCCGAATGCAATCATTGCAAGTTTAAAAATTGAAGCAGAAGGGCCAGATGGAAGCGCTTTTTTAGTCGATGCAAATAAGTTATTCCTAACCGAAACATTTGCGCAAATAAAACCTGCAAGACACCCAAAACAATCGCCGATGGCTTTTTCTTTAGGAAACTTGAACAAGGATAAGACAAAAATAAATGCAATTAGAAGCTATCCAGAAAATACAGATGTAGCAGTAGAATATGTTTATTCAAAATCTTCCGTTCTTAATGGAGGAGCAAGAGATGTGACTGACGGAAGAAATGTTTCATTGAAAGTTTACCACAGTTTAATTGCCTTACCAAAAAATGATTACGAACCCTTATTTGAAGACCCAAGAGTAGGATTCTTCACGACTCAAGTTACGGATATGACCAGTCCTGAGAATGCCAACTACCGAGATTTAGTTCACCGTTGGAAATTGGTCAAAAAAGATGCTAATGCAGCTTTATCTGAGCCAATAGAACCAATTACTTGGTGGATGGAGAATACAACTCCTGTCAATATGCGACCAATTATTAAGCATGCAGCAGAACAGTGGAACATTGCTTTTGAGAAAGCAGGTTTCAAAAATGCACTCGTTGTCAAGCAACAACCAGATGATGCAGATTGGGATGCTGGCGATATCAGGTACAATGTTCTCCGTTGGACAGCTTCTCCTTTTCCTCCTTTTGGTGGTTACGGTCCAAGTTTTGTCAACCCTAGAACGGGCGAAATAATGGGAGCAGATATTATGTTTGAGTACCGTTCTGTTTTGGGTCGCTTGCATGC
>JAJRQP010000111.1 GCA_024280195.1 Bacteroidota bacterium
ACGTATCACGTTACAAATCGAGATTTGCACGCTGCTAAGCGCACAACTTTAAATCTAAATCTAGGATTAAACAAATGGAATCTGGGGAGTGGACCTCTAAATTGAAGAGCTTTCGGCAAGGATTGGTCAATTAAGCATAACAATTGGATATGTGCACCGGTACACATATCCAACATATATTTTTACCTATAAAGGTAACATTTCAAAGAAATTAGAAACATTAAATCTTCCCCTTCTAAAACCCATCAAAATCCATATCCTCTGTATTCTCTCTCATTCTACGGTCTAGATTCTCTGTTGTTTCCTTATCTTCATTATTCTTGATCATAGGAACTTTATGAAACAAAACATCTGTAACTTTCTCTCCCTTGTAGGTAATCAATGCAAACATCATTATCATACTTGTAATTAATATCGGGTACAGTAGTAATCCCGTATCAAAATTTTCTATGGTAAACGAGTCATTTTTAATTAAGACAAAGAACAACAGTACAGTAATCAACCCTCTGGGAGCAATGAAAACCTCTGGGAAAAGAAATTCTTTGGCGAATACTTTAAGAAGGATATAACGAATCACGTAAAGTATCGCAACAATAGCAAAACTATTAATGGCAACTTCTAAATTGTACAGAGACGCAACAGAAATACTCAGTCCAAAAATCACAAAGAAAAAGGTTCTGATTAAAAAAGCAGATTCTAATGTTAAGGTGTGGAAATCATGAAGAATCGGTTTCACTTTCTCTGCATCGAATATCTTAGCCAGTCGTCCTTGGAAAAAAACATCGGTGTTGTTGAGAACTAACCCAAAAGCAAGAATTAATAGCAAAGAGGATAAGTGGAAATATTTCCCAACAGCGAAAAGTAACAATAACACGCCAATAATCAAGAACAGTTTCACCTGCATTTGAAGGTGTTGGAAGAGATATACCATCACGTAAGCAACAATCACTGATAAGACAACCGTTCCTACAATGTTTAAAAAGATTTCCCAAGCAATAGACCCATTTCCTGCTCCACCATCTGCTCCAATCATAAAATAGAACACCATTATTCCGAGTATATCAGAAAAAGTGCTTTCATACACCATAAACTCTTTCTTCTTTCCAGTCAAGCGACCAACCGAAGGGATGATAATTGCACTACTCATAATGCTCAATGGAATAGCATAAACAATAGCAGTATATAGAGTTGTTCCTGGGAAAATATACATAAAGAAAAATGCCAAGGCAAACATAGAGCCTGCAATTCCGAGGTTAGCAACAATAAATGATTTAAAAATAAGTCCTGATTTCTCTCTTTCTAACTTTAAATCCAAAGCGGCTTCTAAAACTATCATCACCAAACCAACATTCCCTATTATTTCGAGAATAGAGTCTAGCTTTAAATCCTTATCTATAATACCTTGAGCATGCATCCACACTTTCAATCCCATTCCTAAGCCAATAAGCATCAGAACAGACGGAATATTTGTTTTTTGAGAAAGGATATTGAAAAAAAAGCTTAAAATAATTATGCTCGCAATCCCAATGATGAGTAAGTATGGATTCATTCTATTGTTTTAGTTAAACCAAATATACACAAAGAATTTTGGAAATAATCATTCTGTTTTCCTAAATAATCAAAATATTAATCGTAATATTGCGATATACAATTAAACAATGGGGTTAACAAAGACAGATATTTATACCGAAGAGCAAGTAATTTTAGCTCAAATGATGAAGGTTCTCGGACATCCTGCTAGAATTGCCATTCTGCAATCAATCATAAACACCAAAAGTTGTGTCTGTGGAAATTTAGTGACGGAAATAGGCTTGGCGCAATCAACTATTTCTCAACATTTGAAAGAATTGAAATCTGCAGGATTGATTAAAGGAACCATTGAAGGAACAAGTATGTGTTACTGCATCAACCCAGAAAATTGGAACAAATTATCCCAGCAAATTAATCAATTATTAAATTCAGTAAACTGTTCAGAAGACGGTTGCTGTTAAAAATTAAAATTATGTCACAATCAAAATTTCCAAGAATGCACATTTCATTTTACGTAAGTGAATTGGCTGCAACAGTAAATTTTTACAACACTTTTTTTGGGCAGCCAGCTTCAAAAGTAAAATCTGGTTATGCAAAATATGAATTAGATTCTCCAGGATTAATCATCTCTTTTATTGAAAATCCTGAAAGAGTTCAATCTAACTTTGGACACATCGGAATACAAGTTGGTTCTAAAGAAGAAATGGAAGCAAAACTTGAAATTGCCAAAAAACAAAACATCGTTTCTTTAGAAGAAATAGGTGTTTCTTGTTGCTACGCAGTGCAAGATAAATTTTGGGTAGACGACCCAGATGGAATTCAATGGGAAATCTATTACTTCCACGAAGATGTTGAATTCAACGACCCTAAATTTGAAAGAGAGGATGCAAGCGCTTGTTGTATGCCTCAGGAGAAAGAAGAAGTTGTTGTAAAAGTAGCGGAAGAAAACGCTTGTGAACCAGGTTCAGGTTGTTGTTAAAAGTAAGAAGATAAGAATACAGGAGTTATAGAAGTTAAGAGGAAATCGATTTCTTCTTAACTTCTATAACTCCCTAACTCCTCAATTCTAAAAAATGAAAAAAAATGTATTAGTGCTTTGCACAGGAAACAGTTGCAGAAGTCAAATCGCAGATGGGTATTTAAAAACATTTGCACCAGAAGGTGTAAACATTTATAGTTCCGGTGTAGAAACGCACGGCGTCAATCCGAAAGCAATCGACACCATGCAAAAAGATGGAATTGATATTTCTGCAAACACTTCCAACAATGTAAATGAGTATTCGAATGTTGATTTCGATTACATCATTACAGTTTGTGACAATGCTAAAGAAAGATGTCCTTATTTTCCTTCCAATGCTGTTCGTTTTCATAAAAACTTTCCTGATCCAGCGAAAGCTGAGGGGAATGATGAAGAAATCACAGCTGAATTTGATCGAGTAAGAGACTTAGTGAAAGGGTATTGCAAAGAATTTTGTTCCGCTTACTTATGAAAAGGTACGTTGCCGAAGTAATTGCCACCTTCTTCCTCATTTTTTGCGGGACAGGAGCAATGGTTATCAATGCCGAAACATC
>JAJRQP010000112.1 GCA_024280195.1 Bacteroidota bacterium
AAATGATTCTCTTATTCCATATAATAAACCAAAAGGGCCATCTATTACTTTATTCATAAAACCGATGCCATTATTAACTCTGCCTGCAAAATTTCCATCTGTAAACAAATAATTCCCAACAAATACAGTTCCACTGGCATCAACATGATGCACTTCTGAACCTGTTGGATGTAACTCAACAAAACTTACTCCTCCATCAGTTGATTTCCATAAACCATAATCATTATCTCCTGCAAAAATGTTTCCATTTGCTTGATTTACTTCGATTGTTTTCCCTCCAACAGTATCAGAATTTGCCGATCGCACTAAAGGTGCATATATCCAACTTGCTCCCTGGTCAGTTGAGGTATAAATACCATCTGTTCCAGCATAGTGAATTGCTCCGTTTGATTGATTAATTTCAATTCCTGGATCATGAATCGAAACGTTGTATTGAGGTCTTGTTGGCAGTGTGTCAACTGTAAATTGAGCTTGAACTCCAAGTCCAACAAACAGACTTACTACTAATAGTGTATTTTTTATTTTCATAACTATGATTTAAATATGTGAAGCAAAGTTACACCGAAACACTATCACAAAAAATACGTAGTTTAACGTATTTTAAAAAAAAATAGGGAAAGTCCATGTAAACCTTCCCTATTCTCTATTCTCTTTAAAATATAGTTTTAAACCATCTCAATCACACCTGCTGCTCCTTGACCTGTACCTACACACATTGTCACAACACCGTATTTCTGGTCTCTTTTCTTCAATTCATTCATCATTTGAACAGACAGTTTTGCTCCTGTACAACCTAGAGGATGACCTAATGCCAATGCTCCACCGTTTACATTCACAATATCTGGATTGATTCCCGTTTCACGAATAACAGCTAATGACTGCGAAGCAAATGCTTCATTCAATTCGTACAAAGAAATATCATTAGACGTCAAGCCTGCTTGTTTAATTGCTTTTGGAATTGCAGTTACTGGTCCTATCCCCATGATTCTTGGTTCAACACCAACTACTGCATAAGATGCTAGACGAGCAACTGGTTCTAGACCTAATTCATTGATCATATCTTCTGACATTACTAAGCAAAAAGCTGCTCCATCAGAAGTTTGCGAAGAGTTTGCCGCTGTAACAGATCCTCCTTGTGCAAAAACTGGTCGCAATCGTGCCAAGGCTTCAAATGTACTTTGTCTAGGTCCTTCGTCGGTATCAACGATGTAGTTGCGTTCTTGGCGTTTTTCATTCTCATCTAAGTAAACGTGATTTACATTAATCGGAACGATATCATCTTTGAAACGACCTGTTTTAATTGCCTCTATTGCTTTTGCATGTGATTGCAACGCAAACCTATCTTGATCTTCTCGAGAAACTTTAAATTGCTCAGCAACTGCTTCTGCTGTTAATCCCATTCCCCAATACCAAGATGGGTTCTCTTTTCCGACCTTCGGGTTTGGAACAATTCTCCAACCTCCCATTGCCATAATGGACATCGATTCTGCGCCACCAGCAATAATGCAATCCGCCATACCGGCTTCAATTTTTGCTTGTGCTAAGGCAATGGTTTCTAATCCTGAAGAACAGTATCTGTTCACTGTCATTCCAGGAACTTTATCGGTATCTAATCCCATTAAGGAAATCATTCTACCGACATTTAATCCTTGCTCTGCTTCTGGTGTTGCGTTCCCAACAATTACATCGTCAATTCTATCTTTATCTAACTGTGGAACCTGCTCCATGATGTGTTTGATTACATCTGCTGCTAAGTCGTCTGGACGAGTAAAACGGAATCCGCCTCTACCGGCTTTTCCAACTGCTGTTCTGTATCCTGTTACTATGTATGCTCTTTTCATATTTATAAAATTAGATGTTAGACTCATAAGAAGAAAGACAAAAGACTTGCCTTTTCTTAATTACCTAACGATTTCTTAAAACCTGCAATCATTCTCTGTGTTTCTTGTATTTGTTCTATTATTGATTCGACTTCAATATTAAAAATATCTTTCGCCAAAAGAAGTTGAGTTTCCAATTCAAAAGAAGAAGAAATCGCAACATTCAAAAAGTATTGAAACTCTTTATTGCCTCCTCTTCCTGAACCTTCTGCAATATTCGATGCAATTGAAACAGCTGATCTATTCATCTGACTTTTCAAACCAAATTTTTCCTCTACTGGTAATTTTGCAGTCGCTTCATACGTTAGTCTTGCAACATTCATTGCAACCTGCCATATTCTCAACTCTCTAAAATTATGTTTCAACCCCATCGTCTATTTGTCTTTTGTCTTCTAGTCTTTTGTCTCTTAGGTCTAATTACGTAATATTTTCCCTTTCTTCACGATGCTTTCCAATCGTTCCAACGTTTTTCTTTCTCGGCATAATTCTAAGAAAGCTTTACGCTCCATATCTAATAAGTACTGCTCTGAAACGACTGTACTCTCTGATAAATCACCTCCGCAAAGAACGAAACCTAATTTTTCGGAAATCACTTTATCGTGTTCTGACATGTATTTACCAGACAACATCGTGTCAGCTCCAACGTAAACTATTCCCAATCCTTCGTTTCCGAGAACAGTAATGTTCTTCTCGCGTTTTGGT
>JAJRQP010000113.1 GCA_024280195.1 Bacteroidota bacterium
ATTATAATGGGCTTCTGTTTGCATTTCTTTTTCTCCAACGGAAGGCATTATTGCAAAATCTTTGTACTTCTTAATTGCTTCGTCGTATTTATTTAAACGATAATTTGCATCAGCAATCCAGTAGACTGCTTTTCCAGAAATAGCTGGGTCAACAGGATATTTCTTTACCAAATTGAAAGAACTGATTGCACCTGGATAGTTTGAATTTTGAAAACGTTGAACCCCTTGGTTAAAAGCAATCACTTGATAAGCTGTTTTTAAGCGAATGTCTTTGTTGGGTATTTTATCCAAAGAAGCCAATGCTTTCGGATAGTTATTCGTTGTCATGTAAACATTCACCAAGTACTGATAAACATCTTCTTTTCTTTCGCTGTCCGGATACTTATTTAAGTACATCTCAAAGGCTTCAACAGCTTCATCATACGGGTTAATATCTAATTTATACGAAAGAATCGCATAGTTATAAAGTGCATCTTCTTGAATCACTGGGTCTTTGTCAATAAAGGCTGCGCCTTCAAATCCAGAGCGAGCAGAAACTAAATTGTCTAGTTTCAACATGGATTCACCAATATGATAGAAGGACACTTGTCCTAAACTATCTTTTACTTTCTTCACCTTATCAAACAAGCGAATCGCTTTGTTGTATGAACCACTTTTGAAATAAGCATACCCCAAACGATAATCTTCTTCCCTTGTTGTTTCGGTTACTTTATTATAACGTTCTAAATACGGAACTGCCTCGTCGTATTTTCCTGTTCTGTAGAAAGCATCCCCAATTAAGTGATCCATATCTTTCTCATTAACGATATTTCCTTTGTTAGAAATTTTAGACGCATACGTTGTTACCTCTTCGTATTTTCCTTGTAAATAGTAAATCTGTGCAATGTAATAAGGTACCACTTTTCCAAATTTTGCATCATCTTCTAGTTTAAGAAAACCATCCAGCGCGGTTTGGTAATTCTCATTCTGATAAGCAATGTGAGAATAATAGTACAATGCTGGAGAAGCATATTGCGAAGTACCATTCTTTACTTCATGAAAAGCACTTCTTGCCGCATCAAAATTTTTCTCTTTGAAATTGGCATATCCAATTTTGAAATAGAACTCTTCTTTGTTCTCTTCTTCGACATCTTGAATACTTAGTTTGTCAAACCAAGCCAATGCATCTTTGTACTTTTTCTTATAATAGAAATACTTTCCTAATCGAAAATAGATGTCTGTTTTAAAGATGCTTTCTGGGTAGTTTTTGTTAAAATCTTGCAGCAGAACAATTGCATCGTTATTGTAAAGTTCTAATGCTGAAATCGCTTCATAGTATCTTGCTTTAACATACATCGGGTCGTTCTGACGGTCAAAACCATCAATAAATATCCGAAATTCTTTTCTCGCTGCGGCATATTGTTCTTTCTCAAACAAGTCTTCTGCACGATAGAAGTTCTCGTATTCACTGTTGTACTTCTCAGAACTCTGTCCGAGTGCTACAGTACTACAAATTAGGGTAAGAATAATCAGAATTCTTTTCATTCAACTGCTTTTTAACTCAAGGTTAGTTTAACAAGTAAAATTACATTACTTGGCGAGGAAACTGGAGAGGTGTTTCAAAAGTTTTAAACGCGATTTTGTTAAGATTATTTCATTGAAGCAACTCTTTCTCTTAAGTAGATTCGCCATCTTTACAGAATAAAGCAATCATTGTGAGCAAAGTAATTGAGATTAAATCAGGAGAAATTCAACAAAGTGGTGTCACTGTATTGAAAGATATCAACGTAGAAATTCGTGCCGAAGAATTTGTTTACCTCATCGGGAGAACCGGTTCAGGGAAGAGTAGTTTACTCAAAGCATTGTATGGAGAATTGGGTTTATCGAATGGCTCTGGTACGATTGCGGGATTTGATTTGAATAAATTACGCAAGAAAGATATTCCTAATTTAAGAAGAAAACTAGGTGTTGTTTTTCAAGATTTTCAATTATTAACCGATAGAACAGTCCTTAAGAATTTACTTTTTGTAATGGGTGCGTCTGGTTGGAAAGACAAAAATCTAATGGCAAGTCGAGCAAAAGAAGTTTTGCAACTAGTTGGTTTAGAACAAAAAATCAATGCAATGCCTCATGCTTTATCTGGTGGTGAACAACAACGAATTTCTATTGCAAGAGCCTTGTTAAATAAACCTGCTTTAATTCTTGCCGATGAGCCGACGGGGAATTTAGACCCTGAAACATCGGAAGAAATAATGCGCTTATTAATTGCTGTTGCAAAAGAAGAAAAAGCAGCTATTTTGATGGCTACTCACGACATGACGATGGTTGAAAAATATCCTGGAAGAATTTTAAGAGTGGAGGATGCCACAGTGAAAGAAATAAGTGGCAAGAACGAGTTTAATCCTTTTGAGGAGTTTAAGGTTTAGTTAATCCAATAACCCAAAGTCTTTTGCTACATAAAACGTTGAAAAGAAATCAATATCCTTTGCAAAAGCTCCTGTTTGTCCTCCTTGTTTTTCACTTTTACCCGGGTCAACGGGTAACGCATGTCCAATGTTTGCGATTTTGTAATAGGTGATCACTTCTTCATTATTTCTATTAAAAAAACTTTTTCTCTCCACTGTTTTACTGCCATCATAATTTTGTATAGTTGAGTCTTGCTCCGCATCCGTTTCGTGCAAATACGACCATTGTTCAATGAGTTCTTCTGCGTTATTAATATCCACAACAAGGTCTTTCTCGCCGTGAAAAACAATTAGTTTTGGGTAATTTTGCTCACTTGGATTGTCTGTGATTAACTTACCCCATTCTTCGGGTGTTTTATCAATTTTACCATTCATTGCCTTTATAGCTTCACTATATTTTGTGACTATTTTGTGAGGTGCGCCGGCAAAAATTGCCCCTGCTTGAAAAATTTCTGGGTAATTTGCCATCATAGACACCCCTATTGCTGCGCCAGCAGAAAGTCCATAAATGAAAATTTTTGCTGTATCAATGTCGTAGTTTTTGATGGCAAAATCTACCATGCTTATGATACTTTTAGATTCTCCGGAATCTTTGGTTATGTCTTTTTCTTTGAACCAATTGAAACAATTCGAGCTATTATTACTCCTTTTCTGCTGCGGGTAAATCACAACAAATTGGTGTTCTTTTGCTAGTTTATTCCACCCAGATTGCTCAGCCATTGATTTTGCAGTTTGCGAGCAACCATGCAAAGCAACTACCAGAGGTCTTTTGCCATATTCTACTCCTTCATCTGTAAATGAGAACATTTTTAGGTTGCCGGGGTTTTCACCAAAGTCTTTTTATTCTGTCAGTTGAGAGAAAGAAAGAAAAGGTATCAATAGAAGTAATAATAATCGCATACTATTTTTTTTATTAGTGATACTAATGTTACAAATGTTAGACAATTTTTTAACTATCTTGCGAAGATAAAGAAACTTACTATGAAAATTACACTCCTAATAACTTCGTTGGTGATAGCGTTTACGTCTATTTCACAAAATGCTTTATTTATTCCGCCAACAATTACATCTACCAACATTAATCTTACCCTACAAACGGGAATTACACAGTTTTATTCTGGGGTGGATGTTAACACCCTTGGAGCAAACGGTTCCCTTTTAGGGCCTACATTAATAATGAATCAAGGAGATAATGTCAATATTATGGTTGATAATCAATTGGCAGATACCACAACAATTCACTGGCACGGAATGCATGTTTCTCCAGAAAATGATGGTGGACCTCACACAACGATTGCACCTAATACAATTTGGAATCCTCAATTTACCGTTTTAGATAAAGCAGGATTGTTTTGGTATCATCCTCATCTGCACATGCAAACAAACAAGCATGTTTCAAGAGGAATCGCAGGAATGATAATTGTTAAAGATGCCGAAGAAGCAGCTCTAACCCTTCCTAGAACTTACGGGATAGATGATTTCCCTATGATTATTCAATCAAAAGGGTTTGATGCGACTGGCGAAATTGAGTGGATGGGACATATAGATTCAATGTTGCTTGTAAATGGAACGGTTGACCCTTTTCTTAACGCTCCTGCACAAATGGTTCGTTTTAGAATATTGAATGGTTCTTCTCAACGAGTTTATAAATTAGGATTAACAAACAACCAACCATTCCAGTTAATAGGTACTGATGGAGGCTTGCTAAACGCACCTGTTCAATTAACAAGGTACCAAATTGCACCTGGACAACGAGCAGATGTATTAGTTGACCTTTCTGCTCTTCAAGGTCAATCCATTCAATTTATGAATTATGGTACTGAAATAGGAAATGCTATTTATGGTTCTTCTCAACCAGGTATGGCTCCATTTATGACCCTTCCTGGATATTCTTCAAACCCACTAAATGGTAATGATTTTGTCATTCTTGATATCAATGTGCAAGCCCCAACAGCTAGTCCTGTTACAACAACTCCTACTACATTAACAAATATTGTCCCTTTAGTAGAAGGTACTCAACAAATTACCCGAGCTTTAACTTTTACATCGCAGAATCAAATTGCAGGTCCGTTTTTAATTAACGGTTCAACCTTTAATCACGATGTTGTCGATTATACAGTTCCGTTAGGTAATAGAGAAATTTGGACGCTTACCAACCAAACACCGATTGCTCATCCTTTTCACATTCATGATGTTCAGTTCCAAATTTTAGATATTAATGGCGCCACACCTCCACCTGAATTACAAGGTTTGAATGATGTTGTTCTTGTACCCGCGGGGCAAGGAACTGTTCGTTTTATTGCAGATTTTTTAGACTTTGCAAATGATACTATTCCCTATATGTTTCACTGTCACATGTTACAACATGAAGACCAAGGAATGATGGGTCAGTTTTTAGTTGTTAATACCGCATCTATTGAAGAACTTGGTTCTTTGGAGGAAATTTCAATTT
Organism: Bacteroidota bacterium; assembly: GCA_024280195.1. Taxonomy (GTDB): domain Bacteria; phylum Bacteroidota; class Bacteroidia; order Flavobacteriales_D; family Crocinitomicaceae; genus UBA4466. The sequence continues at coordinate 4,897 of JAJRQP010000113.1, forward strand.
ACCCCAACCCTTCTTCTGGAAATGAAATTACAATCAAGGTTGGCAATTATAACGGAGAAATAGTAATTAGTGATGCGGGAGGAAGGATCATTAAAAGGCTTTCTGTTGACAAACAAACCACTTTTAATTTGACTATTCAAAGTGGTGTTTACTTCTTAAAAGACTCATTTGGAAGAACAACTAAATTTGTTGTACGATAAGTTTTAAATTGCTCGTTCTACAAACTTTACTTCGTAAATCTTATTCCAGTATTTACCTGTTAAATACGTTTTAGAATTTATTGGGTTTCTGGCAATTCCATTTAATGCTTCTCCGGAACCTCTGTTTTTGATAACAAAATCAGTTGCATCAATTTCTTGAAGCACTTGCCCTGTGTTTGGATCAATCACAACGATTACGTTTGTCATCCAAACGTTTGCGTAGATTTTTCCATCAATATACTCTAACTCGTTTAAGTTAATGATTGGTCCTTCGTTGTTGTAAACCTCAATTGTTTTTTTAATTCTAAAACTATTCGGTTCTCTAAAAACAATTCTTTCTGAACCATCAGACATGATAATAGAAGAAGCATCATTGCACAGTCCCCAACCTTCTCCAATATAATTGTATTCACCTATTAATTGCAAGTTCTTTGTAACATCATAGGTGTAGCATTTTTGGTTTTGCCACGTAATTTGGTAAAGTGTATCATTGAGAATGGTTACTCCTTCTCCAAAAAAACCGACTTCTAATCCCATTTTCTCTAAGTGGTTTCCTGTTGAAAGATCAACCTTTGCGACAATTGTTTTCCCTTGATTTCCTGGGTCTCCCGTTCCTTCGTAAAGATTTCCTTTGTAAAACTCAAGACCTTGTGTAAAACTTGTAGATTGATGAGGATATGAATTTAGTTCTACTAATGTTAATTTCTCTGGAATAATTTCAGAAAGAATACGAACCAATCGATTGTCTATAAAAGTAGAACCATCTTCTAAAGTTGATAATAAATCGAGTGATTTTGTTCCTACGCCAAATAAACTTGGGTCAAATGTAAAATTAAGCGAGGAATCAGTTGGGTTGTCCCAAGATTTAATAATGCTATCATTAAAAATAACATCTAGTTTTTGAATATTCTCATTGATTTTAATTGTAATCTCAATAGGTTGGTTTCTCACTGCTGCCAAATTTTCTTCAAAAGAAAAGAGTGCTGGGGAAACTTTTTTTGGAGGAACAACTGGTCCATCATTGTCAAAAAGTGGTTTTAATAAAATAAAACCTCCCACCAAAACGATTAATCCAACAATAAGGTACTTCTTCATGATTTTCTCAATATAGATTCTATTCTACGTGCATCTATTGCCGTATGCGTTGCATCGTAAACAATTTCACTTCCATTAACAACAATGCATTGAGGTGATTGGTGCATAATTCCTGTTAATGTCGCAATCTCATTCGAGACATCTCTATGTTTCAATAAGTCAATGAAAAACAATTTACAATTTACCTCATTAGACCAATTTCTTTCAAAAGCATTCAATGCCATTGAAGAAATACTGCATCTTGTACTGTGTTTGAAAAGCAAAATTGGTGTTTCTCCCACGTTTCGGAGAATCTCATTGATTTGTTCTACCGAAGTCACCTTCTCCCAAGGGAGTGCTTCTTTTTTTTCTTTCGTTTTTGAAAAATTAAAAAATCCCATATTATATTCCTCCTGTGAATTGTTTTAGAAAACGAACATCATTCTCCGAGTATAAACGTAAATCGTTGACCTTATATTTCAATTGTGCTATTCTTTCTACTCCCATACCAAAAGCAAAACCTGTAAACTCTTTGCTATCAATTCCACTTGCTTCCAAAACATTTGGATCTACCATTCCACAACCTAAAATTTCTAACCAACCCGTGTATTTACAAACGTTACAACCTTTAGCATTGCAGATGGTACAAGATACATCTACCTCCGCGCTTGGTTCAGTGAATGGAAAATAAGAAGGTCGCAAGCGAATTTTTGCTTTCTCTCCAAATAATTCTTTCGCAAAATATAGTAAGGTTTGTTTTAAGTCTGCAAAGGAAACGTCCTTATCAATATATAATCCTTCTACTTGATGAAAAAAGCAATGCGCACGAGCAGAAATTGCTTCGTTTCGATAAACCCTCCCTGGAGAAATTGTTCTAATTGGTGGTTTGTCATTCTCCATGACACGAACCTGCACCGAAGAAGTATGTGTTCTTAACGCCATTTCTTTCTCTCCTTTTTCAATAAAAAAGGTATCCTGCATATCTCTTGCTGGGTGCTCTGGAGGGAAATTTAATGCGGAAAAATTATGCCAATCATCTTCAATTTCAGGACCTTCAGAAACAGTAAAACCAATTCTATTAAAAATCTCTATTATTTCACTTCTAACCAAAGAAAGAGGGTGTCTTGCTCCTACTTCAATTTGATCTCCAGGTCGAGATAAATCAATTTTATTTGCTTCTTCAGATGTTGTGCTTAATTTTTCTTTAGCCGTATCGAAAATTTCTTGCGCCTTACTTCTAAGACCGTTCATTAACTGACCAGCTTCTCTTTTTTCTTCATTCGGCACTTCTTTCAACCAAGCAAAAAGTCCTTTAATTTTTCCTTTAGAACCTAAATACTTGATTCTGAAATTCTCTAAATCTTTAGCATTTGATAATGATTCATTCAGAATATCATTTTCAATTTCACTTATTTTCTCCTTCATTTATGCTAATTCTTTGAATAAAAGTCAACCTAAGTGTAACTTTTAACGTCTTTTAATTGTTTTACTGTAACAAAATTGTTGTTCACAGCGTACGAAGTTAAGAATTTAAGAAACATGAACCTTTCTTATATTACAAAAAATTAGTTTATATTTGAAGGTTCAACATATACATTTATACAGTATGAGTACTACTTTTAGAAAATTTGGATTGTTTGCATTGCTTACAATTAGTATTGGTTTTACACAGTCTTGCAAAAACAAAGAGCCATCTGCGGTTAAGATTTTTGTAAAATCATATAGTAATCAACCATTACCTGGTGTAAAGGTTATTATCATTGGTGATGTCACTTCAAACCCTGAAACATTAACATATGTTGATACACTTGTAACCAACGAGTCTGGTTTTGCCACATTTAATGTGGCGCCGCATTATGAAAAAGGTGATAAGGATTATGAAGTTGCTTACTTTGATGTGATTGCAAAAAGTTTAGCACAAAGCGGAACAGGCTATATTAGAAGTAGAATTCACACAACAGCAGTAGAAACTGTTTACATTAAATAAAAAATTATGCGTTTAAATAAATTATTTTTTCTCGGAACATTGCTTTTAGTATTATCTATTTCTTTTGTTGGGTGTAGAAAAAAAGCAGATACAATTGTAAAAATCTACGTGAAGGATTCAGCAAACAAAGCTGTTAATGCGGCAACAGTTACTTTAACTGCTGTTACATCAGAAGAGGTTATTAAACCAATTGATGATTCTATTTATCCTTTAATCACAACAACTAACTCTGCAGGAGAGGCTGTGTTTAATCTAAACGAAGTTTATGAATTAGGCCAGGCGGGTGTTGCTGTTTTGGATGTGAATGTATCATCAGGACAAGGAACTGGTAAAGGTATTATCAAAGTAATTGAAGAAACAACTTCTGAAGAAACGGTCTTTATTTAAAAATAACAAGACTTATAGAAAAGTGTTTTGACTAGTCAAAACACTTTTTTTATGCAATTAAATTAAGAGAAGTGTATTTCTGCCTCCTCTACTAAGTTCTCTCCTCTCATTTTAATAAATAATTGAATGAGTGCAACTACATCTTTCTCACAATAAATTTTGATTCGTTCTAATCCTTTTTCTTCATGATAAACCCTTGCAACATCTGCCCCTGAAATATCATCTTTGGGCGTTGGTATATTAAACACATGGCAAAGCAATGATAAAGAAGTATATGCTTTAAAATCACCAAACTTCCATAATTCCATTGTGTCTAGGTGATTTATTTCCCAGGGTTTTTTACCTGCAATATTTAACGTTTCAGGAAGCTCTAAGCCATTAATTAACATTCTTCTACAGATGTATGGAAAGTCAAATTCTTTTGCGTTGTGCCCACATAAAATACTAGTTGGAGAATTGTAATGTTCACCTAACAACCCACTAAACTGCTTGAGTAATGTTTCTTCGTCATCGTGATAAAACGATTTTAGTCTGATTTGCTTACCTGTTGAAGAGTGCGTTACAAAGCCAACGGAAATGCATACTATTTTTCCAAACTCAGCAAAAATACTACTCCTTTCATTGTAGATGTCTTCATATGTTTTATCATCTCGAAGTTGAAATCTTGTTTTTGATTCGAATAATTCTCTTCCTTTCTCATCAAGGTCTTCAAATTTATAAACTAGAGGGGCCGTTTCTATATCTAAAAATAATATTTTTTCTAAGGCAACTTTCTTAAGCATAATTGTTTTTTTAGGTGGTCGTTTTTTGTCTTTCTATTATTAAGATAGATATAAAAATGAGATGAAGAATAATAAAAAGAAAAAAATGTAAAATTAAGACAAACTCACACTTTGTTAAAAGTCACGAATGCACGAATTCTCTTTTGTAATCGGAGAAAATTATCCATTTTATATTTATCAATGAAACGCTCAAATAAAAAGGTTAATCCGTTCACTTTGTAATGCACTAAAGTTCTATTCTATAAATTCAATAAATAAAGCTATTTTTGTTCCATGTCGGAGGAACTATCTATCATACAAGGAAGCAAGAAAGAGCAATATCAAAGCCTTATCCCTCAAATTAAAGCACTAATTGGGGGTGAAACGGATAGAATTGCCAACTGTGCAAATTTCACCGCTGTATTAAAAGAAGCCTTCCATTTTTTTTGGGTCGGGTTTTATTTTGTAAAAGAAAATGAACTTGTTTTAGGGCCATTTCAAGGACCAATTGCTTGTACTAGAATTCAAAAAGGAAAAGGTGTCTGTGGAACATCTTGGGTAAACAACGAAGTGTTAATAGTAGATGATGTGGATGCTTTTCCAGGTCACATTGCATGTAGTTCGCTATCAAAGAGTGAAATAGTTGTTCCTCTTGTAAAGAACGGAGAAGTCTTTGCCATCTTAGATGTTGATAGTGAAGAATTAGCTACCTTTGATGACATTGATAAACAATATTTAACAGAACTATGCGAATGGCTCGTAACTATTATTTAGTTTTTATTAGCGTTGCCTTACTTTCTTCTTGCGCGCAAGTGGGAACTATTTCTGGTGGAGAAGTAGATCATTCTGCCCCTAAACCAATTGTAGAAAATGTACAACCTCCAAATGAATCAATCAATTTTAAGGGAGGTCAAGTAGAAATCCCTTTCGATGAGTTTATTCGTTTAAATAAACCTTCTGAAAATATTGTGATGGTTCCCCCGCATGCAAAGATAGATGCGGTTGTAAAAGGAAAAATATTGTTTCTTGAATGGGATGAGAGTCAATTGCAAGACAACACAACCTATGCTATCTACCTTAATAATGCAGTAAAAGATATCACAGAGGGCAATGATACGTTGATTCAATATGTGTTCTCTACCGGAAACATTTTAGATAGTTTAAGTTATTCAACAACCGTGTTGGATGCATGGACAAATCAACCTATTGAGAAGTGTATTGTCGGGTTGTTTACCACTGACTCGAATGAAATTGTCAGTTTCGGAACAACCAATAAAAAGGGAGAAGTAACTTTAAACTATCTGCCCAGAGGAGAATTTGAACTCGTTGCTTTTGAGGACAAAAATAATGACCTTGAGTATCAAAGCCATGAAAAAATTGCTTTTCCACTTATTAGTTTGGTTTCTATTCAAGAATCTATTCAAGATAGTCTTGCTTTAAGGATGTATTCTCCCGTTCAAAAACCAATTGTAAGCACGGTAAAATACTTTGCTCCAGGTGCTATGATTATTGGTGCAAACCATGATTTAACTACTTCAAAAATCACAATTAATGAATTAAAAGTGGGTTCAAATCATATAAAGCAAATAGCTAACGATAGTTTGATGGTCTTTTTTAATTCTTCCAAAATAAGTACTGCCGAAGTTATTGTTAGCAATGATCAAATCACCGATACGAGCAAAATTCGCCTTTCTGACACTCAAAAAA
>JAJRQP010000114.1 GCA_024280195.1 Bacteroidota bacterium
GCATTAAAAACTTGTTGATTTCCATTACAGTCTGAAACAGTTAAAGTTCCTGTTGTTGGTTGATTAACAAATTGAACTTCACCTGTAATATCAAAAGTATTATCAATAGGTTGACATGCTCCGATGTTGACCGAGAATGAACTGATGAGGCAGGTTAATCCACAATTATTGACAGTAATTGTGGTAGTTGCAGAAGTTGATGCTGGACACATTGGGTTTCCTGTTGAGGAATTAACCGTATAAGTAACTGTTCCTGTAGCAGAAGGCGTGGCGATAACATTTGCGCCATTAGTAGTATTTAAATCAGGATTTGCATTCCAAGTATAAGTTCCATCACCACCTAATGCGGTTAAGTTAATTGGATCTCCTAAACAAATAGTCGCAGCTGTAGGAGTCACCGATACGGGTACCGAAATACCTGTATTAGCACCAATTACATAATCAACTAAATCTCCGGCAAAACCATCAATCATTATATAATAAGTATTCCCTGGAACTAATCCTGAAGCAGAAACGTTTGTAGGAGCACCACCATTCGGAGGTATTTGCTGACAGTAATAAGAATTTACAAGATCATTACCACATGATGGAGTGTCAAAAATTATTAATTGAATTCCATCACCAAAAGTTGAAGCAGTAATCCAAACGTCAAATGATATTGTGGTTGCATCAGCAACGAAGCTGAGATAAGAATCATTTTCAACCGAGCCACAAAATTCTCCAATTAATCCTGTAGCAGGACAAGATCCTAACCCTAGAAACCCGCAACCCAATAAACTACCTGTACTCCCCCATGCATCAGGAGTATAAGTATTCGTGTTGCCACAATACCCATTTAAATCACAAATAGGAGTAGCAGTAGCACAGGTTTCACCTGCTGCAGGGTTTGCTGCGCAAGGAGGTTGTGAATAAATAAAAAGAGAAAGGAAAAAAGTAAAGCACGCAATTAATAGAGTTTTCATTTCGATAGTAGTTTAATTCGTTTCTCAATATAAGCTAGGATTTCAGAATTTAATGAATAAGATTCAATTCTTACTTTATAGATAAACCTTTCTCTCTGTCTTGTTAAATCAGACATCTCCATTTTATCAATCATATTAAAAGCAAGTGATAAAGAGTCTTTATAGTTAGAAGGCATACCTAACTGTTGAACTTGATTTTTATCAGTAAGGTTTGTACTTTGAGTAGCTATATTTTTCTTCTCAATTTGATTTGAATCACTTTGAGAAATAACGCCTTTTGAAAAAATCAAAAGTGCAAGAAGTAGAAGTGAATTTTTCAATGCTATAGATTTATTAAGATGTATTATATTATATATAAACCACAATTTACTAAAAAGGTTGCTTTTTAAAGACATTATTATTCAACAAATAGGAAAACATCCCCATTTAACGATAAAAGAGGACACTTAATCGGATAAATTCAATAGAAGAAATAAAATGTTTCTGGGATTTTTATTTTAATCAACTCTCACCAATTCAAACTCTTCTTGCTCAATGATAAAGACATTCGAATTTTCGTAACCATCCTTCTTAGAAATTTACTCCATCTCAAATTCATTCATAAGCAGGGTTGGATTGAATTCTTCCAAGAAAAACTCACTGCAAAAATGAAACAAGACATCGTAACCTTGAACCGCCATTTTTGGCAAGTCTGTTTTATAAGCAGAACGGTACCATTTATTCAAGATTTGAACAAAATGATGGTTTATTTTAAGAGGGAGATAAGAATAAAGGAGCTAAGAAGGGAAATTTACTCTTGTTAGTATTATGAATTATTGAAACTGACTTTTGATAAAAAGAACGAAGAAAGAGTTCTAGAAAAATGCTCGGACTTCCATTCCGCCGGCGTGGATGATTTTGTTGTTTTCTGATTTACGTCCGTTGTACTGGAAGGATAGTTGCAAATTCTTAGAAATGGATCTTTGATAACCAACATTCCACGTGTAATTGGTGCCTGGTTTTAATCCTTCTAACATTTCAAAGCCGAGCGCTGAATTCTGTACCCCGAGGTATTCAATTTGAACCAATTTAAATCCTCCTTGTAAACTTCCTTTCTCTAATTGGTTGTACTTAAAAGTTGTTCCAATTTCAAGAACCGAAGAGACGTCTCCACCAAACAAATCACTGTTTCTTTTTTCAGAAACACGACCGTCTAAAGTTACTCTAAACACCGTATTTGGTTGGTAAATAAAGCTAGGTTCTATGAAGTAATATTTGAGTTCGTAGTCTCGACCAGAAATATAGTCGGCACGTGCGTTCTTTCCTCCTAGCTTAGCCGATGCTTTGATTGAGAATTTCTTGCGAATGTTCCATCGAAAAGAGAGTTGATTGTAATTATTAGATCTAGAATCAAACCCACTTGCAAGGAGTGTTTTACTCGTTACATCATTAAAGGTATATTCTGCACTAAAAACACTAGATATCCGATTGAAAAAAAGTGTATTTCTCAGGTTGGAAGTCGTAGAGATTAAATTGGTATCGTTGATGCTTCCAACAAAAGGATTAAACGCTTCGTTGCCATCAAAGAAACTTGTTTTGTGTTTGATTCTTGCTCTTGCTTGATCAGAGAATTTAGACAAGACTTTCAAGATGCCTTTCTTTGAAGACCATATTCTCTCTGGCCTCCAGTAGATTGATTGATTGTATTCATTCGAATAAGTTTTAACATATTGATTACTTGGGGTAAACACACGAATATAGCTTGCTTGGTCAGCGAATTGTGCAATTTCAAATTCATTGAGGTCTTTTACTCCGTCGCTATTATAATCAATCCAAGTATAGATTCCTTGCCCTGTATTGACTTGTATGTACAAGAATTCTTTCTTCAGTTCCAAACCAGAACCAACCTCGTAAAAAGTACTTAGAGACAGCGCATTTTTGAACAAGCGAATGGAATGTTCTACCCTTCCTAAAATTGTGCTTTCTGGTGTTTGGTTGGCTAAAACAGAATCAATAATTGCTAATTCACGGTAACTTCCGATTAAGTTCAACTTCTGATTTTTCCAATTCTTAAAACGCAACTCCCCTCCTATTGATTTTGCTTTCGCAATCGGAATTAATCGTGTGCTATCAGAACGTTTATCATATCTTTCTCTGTAGAATACTCGGTATTCATTTTTTGCAGAATCACTGTTTGCAACATAGATTTGATAATCGTAGAATTGATAACTATTTGTTTGCAAAAAACCTTTATTAAAACGATTCAATTCATGGTCATCTTTGTAACCGATTTTAATCCTTCCTAACTTCTGCGAAAAGTCAGAGCGATGCCGAATGAACTCATTCTGTTCTGCTGTCTTACTTGATAAATAACTAGCATCCCATACACCAGAAAAACCTCGTTGATTCCATCTACCGTTTAAAGCTCCACGCAAACCTTCGTAATCGCCACCAATCACATAAGATTGACCTTCTAAATTGAGGTTTCCATACTTGCGATTGATGAAGTTTGTTCCAACGGTTGATGCAACCTGATGACCTTGAAAGCCCTTATTTCGTGTATTCCAATCTCTATCAAATTCTACGGCACGATATTGCTGAATGGGAGAAAAATATTGATCTCTTGCTTCTATTTCTAATTTCGTTCGCATAATCCACGAAGGCAGAGAGTCTTTGCTCAAATACACATCTCCTGTCAACCTTGAACGTCCTGCAAAACTTTTATCATCCTTTGCATCGAATCGTGAGAATGTATTGATATCATTCTTGGAGTATGCCAATTCTGTATACAACTTTAATTTTTTCGTAATCGCAATATCAACACCAGAAGTTACCATTTGTTTTTGCTTCGGTGTAATAATCAATCGTGAAGGAGCATAATCACCTTGTGACACTCCTCCAATTGGCGCTACCCATTTATAGACCTTTCCAAGCGCATTGAAATGACTAAAAACGTAATCTCCATTTCCTGCTCCGACAAACTCAAACGTTGCTCTGAAATATGCAGAATCTGTAGATGCAGTGTATAGAAGAACAGAATCAATTCCTAAAGAATCAATTAACGCATATAAATTCTGATTCTCAAAATAACCTATAGAATCGACACTTGAAATTCTTGCTAAATCCAAGGTGTCACCAATACTTGCCAATTGCTTCTTCTGACTAAGGGACAAATCTTGTTGCAGTGATTGATTCTTGGCATCTTGTTCAGAATAAGCATTGAACCAAAACTTCATTTTTTCAGAAGAATAAGTCGTGGATGTCTGAAATAAAGAGCGGGCATAATTCTGGTCTGAGTACTGAAATTCAACGACAATTCTACGGTCTTTGGTAATAAGGTTTCTAGAGGTAAACGTAACCTCTGCAGTATTATAATTGATTACGTAATCATATGCTTGCCCCCTTTCTAGTAACTTCCCGTCAATGTACACTTTTTCTGTTCCTGCAAGAACAATAATAAAGGGTTCATTCTCTCGACCTTTTAAACGATACGGGCCTTGATTGCCTTCTACCCCTTGAATAATTTGCCTTCTAAATTTTCCTTTTGACAGTGCGCCACTAACTTGTGTTTTCCAAACCTTTGCTGTATCAGCCGTCCATTGGTAATCAATGGTTAATCCTTGTGCACGTTTATTATAGGTCATAAAATACCCTGCAGGTTTCTTCAACCAGAAGTTACCAGCTATCATTCTGAAACGATCGTTGTAAACTTGAATAAACACTTGATCAAATTCTTGTAATTTATTGGTGTTTCCATCCGCTTGAATGGGGAGATTATCATCTGTCACAGAAGCGAGTAACTTTAAGTTAGGAGCAATGTTTCCAGACAATTCAAGATTCAAAGATGAGTTAACGCCTAAATCTTGGTTATTACCAAAAGAAATTCCACGAGAAATACTACCCGACTTATGTAAACTAGAACCTCCAAAGACATCTACATTCTGATTAGTTGTTGTTATCAGAAAACGATCTCGAAAACCTTTTTCTTTAGTAAATAGCATAGATGTATCTCTCGTTTGATAGACTTTAGATAAATCCATTGGAAGAACACGGTACTTCGTTGATAATTCTCCCCCGCAATCCGATTCTAAAAACAATTTAGAAGAGGCATAATCTAATTTATAATTATCTTTTGCAACTAGCTTTCCATTGCAGAATAATTCAAAAGAATTGGGATAAACACTCAGAGAATCGAGTTGAATGGTATCAGACATCGTTATTACTTTCTCACGTAAACTAGATGTTTGCGCACGTGAAATACTAGCACTTGCAAGCAGTAGGATGAGTAATATTTGATGTTTGAAATACATTCGTACGAATGTACAACGGAGAAAAGAGAATTTTCTTGTTTTGAAGTTTTATTTTTCTCTACTCACTTCCTAAATCCTGTTCTGATTCAGTTGACTGAGAGTTTTCCAGCTTAATAGGCTCTACAGATTGCTCCACTTCTGGTAGAATAGAATCTGGTTTTCTTTTCGGCTCGTACTTCATCGCTGAATCAATATCTACTGCCATTTGGTCTAATGGTTTTTGAATATCATTCGCTGTTTCTTCTATGATTCCTTTTAGGTTTAAATCTTTCTTAATATCCATTCCTGATTTTTTAATCTCAGATTGAATATCTGCAGAAGCATCTTTAATTTGGCGAATTGTTCTACCAAATGTTCTTGCAAGCGTTGGAATACTCTTTGAACCGAAGAAAATCAGTACAAAAACCAAAATCAGAAGAATTTCTGAACCTGCAATATCGTTGAAGATTAGAATCATGTTGCGAAGTTAACTAAAAAAGAATTTAGGCAAAAGCGTAGAGTGAATTAGTTTAAGTTAACTCTTGAAATCCTGCTTTCGATGCTGGATAAGCATTAAAGGTCCCTGTAGCTGTCGCAATTAATTTATTATTTTGATTTCTAATTTCACCTTCTACAAAGAGAATTCTTTTACCACTTTTAATAATCTTAGCTGTTGCAACCATAGTGTCGCCAAGAAGGCCTGGAGCAATAAACGAGAGTTTCATCTCTAGAGTTGAAACAACTTTATTATCTCTTATCACTTCTGATAAAGCACAAACTCCCATTGTTGCATCCATGAGGGCACTAATTGAGCCTCCATGAGCAGCAATGGGAGTTGCTAAATGCTTTTCTGTAATTGTCATTTTATATTCTACTTCTCCATGACTGACTATTCTAAATTCCATTCCTAGTTCTCTGCCGAAATTATTCGCTTCTTTATAACCGAGAACTATTGGATGATTTAGTAAGTCTTTCATGTGTAGAAATTAAGCTTCTTTTTGAACATGAACATCCATTTGAGGAAACGGAATAGATAATCCTGCTGCTTCAAATTCATTGTAAACACGCTCGTGCATGTCAAAAAACACACCCCAATAGTCAGTATGATTCACCCAAGCTCTTGTTGTAATATTTACAGAAGAATCTCCTAATTCTCCCAAACCAACAAAAGGTGCAGGATTTTTCAAAATTCTTTCATCTTCATTGATAAATTTCATCAATAATTCTTTCGCAACTTTTAAATCATCACCATACGCTATTCCAAACACCATATCAACACGTCTATTTTCTGCTTTGGTATAATTGACAATTGTCCCATTAGCAACTGCTCCATTCGCAAGAATGATAACTTTATTGTCAAGTGTTGAAAGAATAGTGTTAAAAATTAGCACTTCTTTTACGACCCCTTCTTCACCTTGCATGTTTACGTAGTCACCGATTTTAAATGGTTTGAAAAATAAAATCATAACTCCACCTGCAAAATTTGAAAGTGTCCCTGAGAATGCCATACCTATTGCGAAACCAGCAGCACCAAGAATCGCAATAAATGAAGTCATTTCAATTCCCAATTGACCAATTGCGACAATAACAACCATGATTTTCAAGCCCATTCCAGCAAGACTAGAGATGAAGCTTGTTAAACTTGCATCAGTTTTCTTTTTATGAAGCATCTTCGTAACACTTTTGGATACTCTCTTTGCTATCCAAAAACCAATAAATAATATTGCTGCTGCAATCGCAAGGTTAACTGCATTACTAACAATAAGGTTCCATAATTCACCTTTTCCCATTCCTAACCAAGATTCTATTTTGTTCATCTTTCTTTTTTTTGTGTAAAAATAAGCTTGTTTTATAAAATTGAAGTTAAATTCATTTATTTTTATCAAATGTTTTTTATTCTGTCCAAAGCGTTGCTCTTTTTACTTTCTCCATTTTTTTGGATGGTCGTACTTATTGGAGTATTCTATTTTTCGAAAAATACTAAATGGAAAAAACGGGCTAAATGGGTTTCTATTTTTATCTTCTTTTTCTTCACTAATTCAATTGTTTTTTCTGAGTTCTGTCGGCTATGGGAGGTTCCTGGTAAGAAAATAAGTGAGGTTAAAAAACACGATGTTGCCATAGTTCTTGGGGGAATGTTTGAATACAATAACGACATCGAAACCCTTAGCATCCGAAGACAGGGAGACCGATTGATTCAAGCGATTTCTTTATACAAAACTGGTAAGGTTGACAAGATTCTAATCTCTGGAGATTCAGGACACATAACAGACAGAGGCTTACATGAAGCGAAGCAAGTTCAAGATTTGCTCGTTTTATGGGGTATTCCTGAAATTGATGTTATTACAGAGGAACTTTCTAAAAATACGCATGAAAATGCAGAAGAAACTGCTAAAACTCTTGCAAAATCATATCCTCATTTTGATGAATTTATTTTAGTCACTTCAGGAATGCACATGAAACGCTCTTTAGCCTGTTTTGAGAAAGAAGGTTTATCTTGCACTCCATTCTCCACTGATTTATATGCGAATCAATCTCACTCTTATCAATGGGACCAATGGATCATTCCAAATTTTGATAATTTTAGATTGTGGAACAAGTTAAACAAAGAAATGACAGGTTATATCGTTTATTGGGGGATGGGGTATTTGTGAAATGTCAACTCTCTTAAATTAACTTTTACTATATTAGTTGTAAGTTTAGAACTTAAATACAGAAAAACATTCATGGATAATATAAAAAGCGTTGAAAAAACTGAAAAAGAGACAATTCCCAAAGTGACAGGTATTGGCGGTATTTTTTTCAAGTCAAAAGACCCAAAGAAATCAATGGATTGGTATGGAGAGAACTTAGGCTTGGCAACATCGGAGTATGGTTCTGCTTTTGAATTTCGAAATGCAAATAATCCA
>JAJRQP010000115.1 GCA_024280195.1 Bacteroidota bacterium
CCAAATCCAATGTTTTCAATTGGAATAAGGTTGTCGGGAGAATTAAAATACAAACCTACTTTTTGCTTTCCTTTAGAGGTAAACTCTTTGACAGACCAACCTTTAGTTTTGTTTTGAAAATCTCTAGCTGCAAAGAAAATTTTATCACCAGTAAAGCCTACGTATTCCCAGTTTCCATAATTTTCATCTTTAAGAGAAGCGTAGGGAATTGACCCTAATTCTACGGCATAACACAGAAAATTGTGATGGGTAATAAATGTTGCAATTTCGATGACGCTTTTATTTTTTTTGTCTTGGTATCTAAAATGATGCACCAATGCTTTGTCTGTCACAACTACATTGACCAATTCTAATTTATTGTAATCATACTGCCCTAGCTTTTTAACAGCATTTCCAATTGAAACAGAGGTTGCTTTTACATTTCCTGCAGAATTTAACTGACTGAATGAGACTTTTCCATTTTTTAAATTCAAATTATCTAGGAAATAAACATAACGGGCATTTTCACTTGAAATAAAGTAAAACTCTTCTTCTTTTGGAGAGAATTTCTGGTCCCAAATACTTGTGTTTTGGTTTCCGACGAGCGTTAAATTTACTTGCTTTGCATTACCTTGAGGGTCTTTACTCATTAATAATGCACCCATTCCTTTCCATTCTATGATGTCGTAAAAAGGATGGGTAACCTCTTCAATATCAAAAACTTGAGAGAAGCTGGTTAATATGATAAAGCAAGACAGAGACGATAATAAATATTTCATATAGTTTTTTTATTGATAAAGCAATGACCGTGCAAATTTTTGAACCAACCTTAGTCGTTACAATTACGTTATCTAAATATTAAGGTGCAATTTAATTAATTGACAACAATATAACAATTAGGATTCACAGAATAGCTTCATTGTGACTCATCAGTAACAACTAAAAGTTGTATTTTTAACATCTGTTGTTAACAAATACTTTTAAACTATGAAAAAACTACTTTTATTTATCGGATTATTCCTTGTTAGTTCAATTACTTTTGGACAACAAGGAGACGGAGGTTCACCAAGATATTCTGGAGCCAAAAACGCTATTGATTCGCGTTCATTTTCAACGCCAAACATTGACGATCTATTAGCAGAGGATGCAATTTCTGATGTGACAAAAGACAGCCGATGGAGATTTGGGTATAATAACTATACTGATTTCAATCTGACTAATTCTGGAACATGGCAAAACCTTGCCAATGGAGGTAAAATTTGGCAATTGTCATTGACTTGTGCAAACGCATTGACTATTAACTTAACATTGGACAACGTTGTTATCCCTGAAGGAAATGAGATGTATGTATTTAACCCAAGTAAATCATTTATTCTCGGGAAATTTTCTAAGAAACACCTTTATGAGGGTCAATTAGGTACAGAGTTAGTGCCTGGAGAGACAGCTATAATAGAATATTATGTTGCTCCAGAGAATATTGATACAGAAAAAAGTTTAACAATCAATACGGTAACTCATGGTTATAGAACGGCTGAAGAATTTCAAGAGAAAGCTTTTGGTTCTTCAGGAAGTTGTAATATGAATTCAATATGTCCGGATGGTGTCCCTATTACAAATGCAATTAGAGCAACTATGATGCTTGTATCGGGAAGTAATGGTTTTTGTACAGGATCAATGATTAACAATACAGCAAATGATGGAACTCCTTATGTTTTAACAGCGAATCATTGTTATAGTAACCCAGCATCATGGATTTTTAGATTTAATTGGGCTTCAGCTACTTGTGCAAACCCTGGAGGTTCTCCTTCTTTTCAATCTATATCTGGTGCGATTCTACGCTCAAGAAGAACACCTTCTGATTTTTGCTTGGTTGAAATTACAGGGGGGTTAATTAACGGAACAGTACCGTTGGCATTTAACACCTATTTCCCAGGATGGGACAATAGTGATACACCTCCATCTTCAGCTCATTGTGTACACCACCCGAGAGGAGATATAAAGAAAATCTCTTTTGATGATAATGCTTTATCATCTGCTAACGGAATGGGTTCATCTGAAGCAAATAGCCAATGGCAAGTTGTTTGGGATAGAAATACAACAACAGAACCCGGTTCTTCAGGTTCTCCTTTATTCGATCAAAATGGGAGAATTATTGGTCAACTATGGGGTGGAGGAGCTTCTTGCGGAAATTTATCTGCACCAGATTATTATGGAAAAGTATCGTATTCATGGAACCCTTCAGGAAGCAACCAAACTAATCAATTGAAATTTTGGTTAGATCCATCAAATACTGGAAATACTATTCAAAATGGTTTTGATCCCCTCGTATCATTATGTAATTCAACATATAGTAATTCTTCTACCCCTGAAACATGCTTCAATGACGCTACAGGAAGTGTTACTGTTACTTTCACAACTGGTAATTCTTCAGGAGCTACATTTGATATTGGTAATGGACCTCAAGCTTCAGGCTCATTTACTGGCTTGACTCAAGGAACGTATGATGTTGATGTAATTGATGGGGACGCTTGTTTGACTACTGTGTCAGTTACTGTTGGAGGACCTGCTAACTTAACAATTGGAGCAGGTGTGAATGCAGAAATAACGGCAAATACAGGATCAATTAACTTAACTATTAATGGTGGAACATTAAATTATACCGTTTCGTGGACAGGACCAAATAGCTTTAGTTCAAGTTCTGAAGATATATCAGGGCTTGCGGGAGGCGTTTATAATGTTACTGTAACAGATGCAAATGGTTGTACCGTTGCGAATAGTTATACCGTTAATTCTTTTGTAGGAATGGAAGAGTTAGATGCTTCTACTGTAAATGTATATCCTAACCCAAGTAATGGGAAATTCAACATTAAATTTAACATGGGAATGTTAGATAATTTAAAAGTTGAAGTGCTTGATTTAGCAGGAAGAATTGTGATTACAAAAGAATTGACATCTTCTCCAGAAATGGAATTAGACATGTCAACTTCTTCTGAAGGAACTTATATCTTACACATCTCTAATGATAGTTCACAAATCACAAAAAGAATTGTGGTGAAGAAATAATAAAATTTATTCTTAAAAAAAAGCATCAATAGAAATATTGATGCTTTTTTTATGTAATTAAAACTGATAGAAGACGAGTTAGTACTTTACAAAAACGTTCTTAGGTTCAGTAAAGAAACGCAAGGCCTCCCAACCTCCTTCTCTACCAACACCCGAAGCTTTCACTCCACCAAAAGGAGTTCTTAAGTCTCTAACTAACCAAGAATTTATCCATACAATACCTGCGTGAACTTCATTCGCCATTCTGTGTGCACGTTTTAAATCAGAGGTCCAAAGTGTTGTACTGAGTCCATATACTGTAGAATTTGCCATCATTAATACATCTTCTTCCGTATCGAAAGGTGTTATCGTCACAACAGGTCCGAAAATCTCTTCTTGGTTGGTTCTACAATCGTAGCTTAAGCCTTCGATAACAGTTGGTCGTAAATAATATCCGTCTTCAAACGGAGCTTCCATTTGAACTTGTACGCCTCCTGTTAGAACAGTTCCGCCTTCTTCTTTGGCTAAATCAACATAAGAAAGTACTTTCTCCATATGTGATTTAGAAACAACCGCTCCTAATTTTGCTTTTGGATTATTGGGTTCTGCAACTAATAATGCACCAACTTTCTCCACAAATTCTTCTTTAAATTTTTCGTAGATTCCACGTTGAATGAATATTCTTGAACCGCAAAGACAAATTTGTCCTTGGTTAGCAAACGAAGAAAGCAAGGTTGTTTTCATCATCTCATCAAAATCACAATCATCAAAAATGATGTTCGGGTTTTTACCTCCTAATTCTAATGATAGTTTCTTGAACATCGGAGCAGCAGTGCGGGCAATGTATTCTCCAGTTTTTGTTCCTCCGGTAAAGGAGATTGCTTTGATTTTTGGATGCTTGACAATTGCGTCTCCAACAGTGTGACCTTCTCCGTGCAAAATATTAAGAACACCATCGGGCATCCCCGCATCTTTGGCAACTTGGCCAAGAAGATAAGCTGTATATGGAGTAACCTCTGACGGTTTGGCAATGATGCAATTTCCAGCAGCTAGAGCAGGAGCTATTTTCCAAGAGAATAAGTATAAAGGTAAGTTCCAAGGAGAAATACAACCTACAATTCCAATAGGTTTACGAAGTGTGTAGTTAACTCCAACACCTTCCATGTTGTGCGATTCTGATGCAAAATGTAAAATTGCCGTTGCAAAGAAATGAAAGTTAGAAACGGCTCTCGGAATATCTACATGAGCAGCTAACGATAAGGGTTTTCCATTGTCGCGAGATTCAGCCTTGGTAAATTCATCCATTCTTGCTTCAATGCCTTCTGAAAGTTTTACCAAAATTTGACTTCTCTTTTCATTACTCATCTTCGACCAAATAGGATAGGCTTTTTCTGCTGCATCGACTGCTTTTTGAACATCTTTCGCTCCCGAATTTGGAATCAAACTGTAAACCTTTCCGGTTGCAGGTTCGAAGTTGTCAATGTATTCTCCTGTCGAAGGCTCACAGTATTCTCCGTTGATAAAGTTGCGTAATCTTTCCATAATGAATGTCGTCTGTTTTTACAAAGGAATATTTCCGTGTTTTTTCTTTGGTAATGTTTCCGCTTTATTCTCTAGCATTTTGAATCCAGCAATCACTTTTGCTCTTGTTTCTTCTGGAAGAATAACATCATCGATGATTCCACGTTCTGCTGCTCGATAAGGATTAGCAAACATCTCAGCGTATTCTTGCTCTTTCTCTAACCATTTTTCTTCTGGATTTTCTGCCGCTTTTATTTCTCTTTTAAAGATGATTTCAGCAGCTCCTTTTGCACCCATTACTGCAATTTCAGCAGTTGGCCATGCAAAATTCAAATCAGAACCAATACTTTTAGAATTCATTACATCAAATGCTCCACCGTATGCTTTTCTAGTAATCACAGTGATCCTTGGAACCGTTGCTTCTGCAAAAGCATAAAGCAATTTTGCTCCATTTGTAATAATTCCTCTCCATTCTTGATCTGTACCAGGCAAGAACCCAGGAACATCTTCGAATACCAATAATGGAATATTGAAAGCATCACAAAAACGTACAAATCTCGCTGCTTTTCGCGAAGAATCAATGTCTAAAACTCCCGCCATTGAATTTGGTTGGTTGGCAACAACTCCTATTGATCGCCCTTCAATTCTTGCGAAACCTACAACAATACTTTTAGCAAAATCTTCGTGAACCTCACGGAAAGAATTATCATCGATCGTTGCCTCTATTACTTTACGAATATCGTAAGGCATTTGATTATTCTCTGGGAGAATGTTTTTAATACTTTCTATTTTTGAGGTTTTAAAATCCCACATAGTCGGTGACGGTGCCAATTCATTACAGTTTTGAGGCATAAATGTCACTAAGTCACGAACTTTTTTCAATGCTTCAATGTCGTTTCCTGCGATGAAATGATTCACACCCGATTTTTCTGCATGTGTCTTTGCTCCACCTAATTCTTCTGATGTTACCTCTTCGTGAGTGACTGTTTTTACAACATTAGGCCCTGTTACGAACATATACGAGGTGTCTTCAACCATGATAGTAAAATCAGTTAAGGCTGGAGAATAAACTGCACCACCTGCACAAGGTCCCATTATTACACTTAATTGTGGAATAACTCCTGATGCTCTCGTGTTTCTGTAGAATATGTCTGCATAACCAGCTAAAGAAACTACACCTTCTTGAATTCTTGCTCCTCCTGAATCATTTAAACCAATTAGCGGAGCTCCATTTTGCATGGCTAAATCCATCACGCGACAAATTTTTGCAGCATGTGTTTCAGAAAGGGACCCTCCTAAAACAGTAAAATCTTGCGAAAAGATGTAAATCAATCGTCCGTGAATAGTTCCAAATCCAGTTACAACACCATCTCCTGGAATTTTATTTTTCTCCAAACCAAAAGAAGTAGAACGATGCTCTACAAACTGGCCTATCTCGTTGAATGAACCTTCGTCCATCACTAAAGTAACACGTTCTCTTGCTGTTAACTTACCTTGAGAATGTTGTCTTTCAATACGTTTTTCTCCACCCCCTAATTTAGAAGCTTCCCTTCTGTTTTTGAGTTCTTGATTTTTGTCCATAGTTCTTGAGTTGACCGTTGTTTTGCTTATTAGCATAACAAAGATAATTTTATTCTTAGAAATGAAGAAAAACAATTTAAAGGACTTTCTTTTTTTATTTAAATTTAAATTAAGGACAACTATAAGCCTTAACTAAACTGATTTACCAAAGAGGGGGCGAGAAGTTTCATCCAACACATAGGATTCTTCAATGATGTTTTACATGTATTAATCGAAAACACTGCAGTATATTTTGTAAGGATGTTTTTTTTGAATAGCTTTATAAATTGCTAAACTAAATTGTATGAAAACTAAATACACTCAAATTGGGTTGACTGCCCTTTTTTCACTTTTTCTTTCTATTGGGTTTTCCCAGAATATTCAAAAAGCAACCTTCTCTATTGCAGAGATTTCTAAATCGGCAGTTAATTTCGGTGGAACACCACAAGTTCAAGCTAATAAGGCTCGTTATTACACAATGAATATTGATGAATTAGAACAAAAACTTGTTGGAGTCAAGCACAGAGAGCATGATAATAGTGGGTTTACTGCTCAGATTTCTTTGCCTCATCCTGATGGAACTTTTCATTTGTATAATGTAAAAGAGAACAGTACTATGCATCCTGAATTAGGAGCAAAGTATTCAGAGATAAAGACCTATGATGCGAACGGAGCAGAAGATGCTAGTTTTGTCAAATTGGACATTACACCTAAAGGTTTTCACGCAATGATCATGAGGCCAGGTAAAAGCACAATTTTTATTGACCCTTTATTTTTTGGTGATCGTGAGAATTATATTGTTTACGAGAAACAAGAATTAATTACTGATAAAGTGAAGAACTGTTCATTTAACAGTGACTTAGAAAGTTTAATTAATAAAAAGGGAGCAACATCAGGTGTCGTAAAAAGTTTTGGGAGCTGTGAACTAAGAACCTACCGACTTGCTTTATCAGCGACGGTTGAATACACAACCTTTCAAGGAGGAACACAAGCTTTAGCATTAGCTGCTCAAGTCACTACGATGAATCGTGTAAATGGTGTATATGAGAAAGATATGGCAATTACGATGGTGATTATTCCAAACAACGATTTAATTGTTTTTGTGAATGAGAATGATGGGTTTACTAATGGAAGTCCTGGTTCAATGATTAATGAAAATCAAACGATTACCGATAATGTTATTGGTAATTCGAATTATGACATTGGGCATGTTTTTGGAACCAACAGTGGTGGTCTTGCAGGACTTGGAGTAGTTTGTAATAATAGCTCTAAAGCAAGAGGAGTTACGGGTTCTTCAGCACCTACAGGAGATTCTTTTGATATTGATTATGTAGCACACGAAATGGGACATCAGTTTGGATGTAATCACACATTTAATAATTCTTGTGGCGGAAATAGAAATAACGGAACCGCATACGAACCAGGAAGTGGATCAACAATCATGGCATACGCTGGTATTTGTGCACCGAATGTTCAAAGTAATAGTGATGACCACTTCCATGGGATTAGTTTGGAAGAAATAGGGTTTGAGATAACAAGCGGAGGTCATACCTGTGAAACAATTACGGCGTTGTCTAATTCTGCACCAGTACTCGTCTCAACAAATGGAAATATTACAGTTCCTGCTAACACGCCTTTTGCACTTACAGCAACAGCAACAGATGCTGATGGAGATGTGTTAACATATAACTGGGAACAAATGAATAATGAAATTTCAACTCAATCTCCAGTATCGAACGCTACAGGAGGCCCAAACTTTAGAAGTAATTCTTCATTAACAAGTCCAACACGTTATTTTCCAAATTTAGTTGATTTAGCTAATGGAGGCCCTTTTACCTGGGAGGTCTTACCTTCTGTAACAAGAACGATGAACTTTAGAGTAACGATTAGAGATAATTCTTCTGGAGCAGGTGGTTGTAATGACCATGGTGATGTTACCCTAGCAACAGATGCAGGATCAGGCCCTTTTGTCGTTACCTACCCTACAACAACAGGAATTATTTGGGCGGGAGCTTCCTCAGAAACCGTTACATGGGATGTTGCGAATACAGATGTGGCTCCAGTATCTTGTTCAACGGTTGATATATTTCTTTCTTTAGATGGAGGAGTAACTTACCCAACTCAACTCGCTAATGATGTTGCAAATGATGGTTCTGAACCTGTTAGTGTACCTAACGTTGCTTCTACTACAGCAAGAATAATGGTGATTAACTCTGGAGGAACATTTTTTGATGTTTCAGATAATAATTTTGAAATCACAATGGCAACATTTGATTTTACATTATCAACTTCACCAACATCGGTGAATGTTTGTCAACCTACTGACGGTGTATTTAATATCAATGTTGGAGAAATTGGAGGTTTTGCAGATCCAGTAACTTTATCTGTTACGGGTGTACCTGCAGGAGCAACCTCAAGTTTCACAACTAATCCCGTAACTCCAGTTGGAACAAGTGATTTAGTTATTTCTAATACAGGATTAGCAGCAACAGGGGTATATACATTAGTAATTACAGGAACGAGTAGTTCAGGGGCAAAAACAAATACAGTTACATTATCTATTGCTGGAGGTACACCAAGTGCTGTTACTCAAACATCCCCTTTGAATGGAGCAACAGGTGTCGGAACCCCAATTGATTATACTTGGTCTACAGCTCCTGAAATAGGTGTTTCATACGATATTGACATTGCATTAGATGCGGCATTTACTTCAATTGTGGATCAAGCAACAGGTTTAACTTCTGCAATGTTTTCATCAGGAATTTCAGCACCTAATACAACATATTATTGGAGAGTTAGATCAGTAACGGGGTGTGGTGTTTCTTCTTGGTCTTCTAATTATTCTTTTACAACGGATGGTTGTTTTTCTACTATTGCAACAGACGTCCCAATTACGATATCGGCATCAGGGACCCCAACAATAACCTCTACAATCACAATTGCAGGGGCAGGAATAATCAATGATGTAAATGTTCTAGATTTAATAGGGAATCATTCATGGATAAATGACTTAGTTGTTACACTAGAGAGTCCCGCAGGTACAATCGTTTCATTATGGGATCAAATTTGTAATAATGAAGATAACTTCAACTTAAGTCTTGATGATGCAGCAGCTCCCGGTGCTCTTCCTTGTCCACCAGTTGGAGGAGGAACGTACCAGCCCGCAGGGACTCTGTCTGCTTTTAACGGAGAAAGTATTACAGGAGATTGGATATTGTCAATTTCAGATATGGTTAACCAGGATGGAGGAACTTTAACGGGATGGACATTAGAGCTATGCACAGACTTAAGTTGTTCTAAT
Source organism: Bacteroidota bacterium (assembly GCA_024280195.1). Lineage (GTDB taxonomy): Bacteria > Bacteroidota > Bacteroidia > Flavobacteriales_D > Crocinitomicaceae > UBA4466. The sequence goes on from JAJRQP010000115.1 coordinate 9,404, forward strand.
CCTGACTTACCTGCCATTTCAGGAGGAACAACTATTTGTGATGGTAATTCAACAACTCTAACAGTTTCTTCAGGAAACTTAAATGATGCAACTGATTGGGAATGGTACGAAACATCATGTGGGGGTGGTTTAGTTGGCACAGGAACCTCAGCTACTGTATCTCCAACTGTAAGTACTACTTATTTTGTTAGAGGAGTAGGAGGTTGTGTTATCCCTGGAGGTTGTACACAGGTTAATGTGGTTGTCAACCCTATTTACAATGAGACAGCAACTGCATCTATCTGTCAGGGTGATACGTATGTGTTTGGAACACAATCATTAACAGTTGCAGGAACATATAATGAAACATTCACTTCTCAAGCAGGTTGTGATTCTACGGTTGCATTAACATTAACAGTCAACCCTATTTACAACGAAACAGCAACTGCATCTATCTGTCAGGGTGATACGTATGTGTTTGGAACACAATCACTAACAGTTGCCGGAACATATAATGAAACATTCACCTCTCAAGCAGGTTGTGATTCTACGGTTGCATTAACATTAACAGTCAACCCTATTTACAACGAAACAGCAACTGCATCTATCTGTCAGGGTGATACGTATGTGTTTGGAACACAA